>JAJTXO010000373.1 GCA_021463315.1 Caldilineales bacterium
CGGCTGGCGCGGACGGCCCTGGGCGCGGGCTTTTCACCCCTGGCGCTGCTGATGATGGCCGCCGACCGGTGGGGGATGCCGATCGAGCGCGAGGGGCTGGCGCAGGCCGGGCTGGCGCTGCTGGCGCTGTTTGGGGCCGCGCTGCTGTGGCGCACCTGGCGCGGCCGCTCCGCCCACCGCGCGGCCGCGGATATCAACGTGGCCTACCCGCTGCTCACGCTGGGCTTTCGCATCTGGTACGCGACCTGGCCCTTCCCCTGGCTGCTGCTGGATGCGCCGGACGCGCCGGAGGAAGCGACGTCGGATCAGCGCGCGCAACGACTGCGCGCCTTCCGGCTGCGCGCCGGCCTGTTGTATCTGCTCACCACCCAGCTATCGGTCTTGATCTATGGCCCGCTGCGGCTGGCGCTGCTGGATAGAAGCCACTATTGGGCCCATGGGGTGGGTGTGGCCTTCGTTTTTGGCCTGCCCCCGCTGCTGGCATGGCTGAGCCTGCCCCGTCAGACGCGGCGCAGTTGACCTCGAAGCCAGCACAGGTATAATGCAGCCATGTCCACGGCTCCCTTCACCCTCTGCACTCTCCAACCGGCCATCTACTGGCAGGACCCGGCGCGCACTTTCGCCTCCATCGCCAGCCTGCTGGCCCAGGCCGCGGCGGCCGCGCCGCTGGATCTGGCGGTCTTGCCTGAGCATTTCGACGCCCAGATCGCCGACGAGGGGGGCGAAGGCCCCTGGCTGGCCGGCCAAGCCTTGGCGGCCGAGCTGGCGCGACGCCATCGGGTCAATCTGGTGGCGGGCTCCATCGAACGCTGGGATGCAGCCGCCGGCGCGCGCCTCAACACCACGGTGGTCTATGATCGGCAGGGCCAGCCGATAGGCCAGTACGACAAGCGCCGCCTGTTCGGCTTCGAGCGACGACGCCATGTGCAGCCAGGCAGCGACCCGCTGACGCTGGAGATCGAAGGGGTGAGTGTGGGGGTGTTGATCTGCTCTGACCTGTGGCATCCAGAGCTGGCTCGCTCCATGGCCGCTCAGACCGCGCTGCTCTGCGTGCCCGCGCAGACCACCATCCGGCCAGAATCTGAGCCGGCCTACGCGCGCATGTTGTGGCACACCCTGGCCATGACCCGCGCCCAGGAGAACGTGCTGGCGGTGGTGGTCAGCGATCAGGCCGCCGACTCCTTGGCCCCCTTTCGCTGTGGCGGCGTCAGTTCCATCACCGATCCCAGCGCAGAGCCGGTGTTGAGCGACATCCAGCGCGTGCTGGCCGCTGGCGATGCGGGCTATCTGACAGCCGGGCTGGATCTGGCCCGGCTGGAGCGCTTTCGCAGCTATCGCCGGGCGGCCGGTCTGCTGCCAGAGGGCGACGAATCGGCCGCGATGACAGCGAACATGCAGCGGTAGCGGCGGATCAGGGCCTCGGAGCGCACGATCAGCTCCCGGCGATCGAAAGGGGCAACGACAAAGCTGTCGGCGCCCAGCTCCAGCGCCTGAATGCCCTGGCTGCGGCCGGCCTCCGGCACGATCACCAACAGCGGCGCCAGCGTCACCCGGCGCAACTGGGCGCACAGTTGCACCGCCCTCACGTCTTGGATATCCAGCTCTAGAATCAGCAGATCGAAGTGATCGAGTGTGCCCACCTCGTGGATGGCGGCCATATCGGCCGCAGCGAACTCGACCGAATGGCCCCGCCGCTTGAATATCGCTCGAATCGCCTCGAGCGCGCCGCCTGCCAACGGCCCGATCACCAGCGCGTGGCTCTGTGGCACCGTATCGATCCAGCTTGTCTGCTGCAGCCCATGATTCATCGCCTGTTCCATCCTCGGAATGAACGCGTGCTCCCACCGAGGAGCATCCCATTCAGAGCCTGTATTATAAGCGTTTCACAAGGACGACCGCAAATATACCCATCGACTGTAATGACTGAATGGAGTGAGCCATGAGCACCACTGATCTGTTAAGCCGTTGGTCTGCTCTCTCGTTGGACGAGATCCAGCAGGAATTGGACGCGGGAAAGAACCTGATGGCGGCCGAACAGCTCTTCGGCGCCGACGCGGTGGCCGCCATGCGCAGCGGCGAGGCAACGCGCAGCTTCAGCGGGCCGCGCGAGGCCGTGGTGCTGTTGCCCGGCTTGATGGGCTCGCTGCTCTCCAGCGTGCGCGGCGTGATCACCTCGCTTTGGCTCAACCCCGCGCTCTTTCTCAGGGGCGAGAGCCACTATCTGGAGCTGAACCAGGAGGGGGTCGCCGATCGCAGCCCCAACATTTGGGCCATGCCCGTCGGCCTCGAGAAGCTATGCTACATCAAACCGATCCTGGCCCTCCACCGGGCGTGCCAGCTCTTCGAGTTTCCCTACGACTGGCGACGGCCGATTCAGACCAACAGCGATCTGCTGAGCCAGGCGCTGGAGCGCTGGGCGGACGGCGACCCGACCATGCAGTTCACCCTGGTCGGCCACAGCATGGGCGGGCTGGTGGCGCGCGCCTTTGCCGCGCGCCATACCGAACAGGCCAAGCGTCGCATCAAGCGGGTGATCACGCATGGCACGCCGCATTTCGGCGCGGCCGGCGCGATCGGCGATCTGATGGAGGGCAACCGCATGATGGCGCTGGCGTCGGCGCTCAACGACAACAACAGCCTGCGCCGCTTCGTGCTCAACATGCCCAGCGCGTATCAACTGCTGCCAGCGCCCCGGGGCATCTTTCCCGAGGCGCAGCGCTCCTATCCGGCCAATTTCGACCTGTACGACGCGCGCCAATGGCGGTTGGAGGGCATACGCCAGGACTTCCTGGATGAGGGCCGGCGTTTCCACGAGCTGCTGGCCGATTTCAACCACCCCGTGGAGATGATCGCGATCGCCGGCTGCCATCTGGAAACCAAAACCGACGCAGTGCTGAGCTTCGATGCCGCCGAGCGACCCAGCCTGCTGATCCATGTGCAGAGCGAAGGACCAGATTCCGGCGATGGCACGGTGCCGCTCTACTCCGCCCGGTTGCCCGGCGCGCAGATGTACTACATCCAGGAGGTGCATCGCTATCTGACCCGCAACGATCAGGTGACTCAGGCCACCATCGACCTGATCTACGGCCGAATGCCCGATCTGCCCACCCAGTTGCCACAGCCCCGCGGCGGCATTCTGGGGCTGTTCCGCGCGGTGGGCGACCCGGAGAGCGAGGCGGCGCGCCTGCGGCAACGCCTGACCGACGGCGTGGCCACCGAACAGGACCTGGAGCAGCTCTATTTCCTGGACTTCTGACCCCAGCCAGACCCCTGTTCGGCCAGTTTGCCATCTCAGAGCAACCTGGATATAATGGCAGCGAAACCCTAGATCGATACCGAGGAGCCAGCACCATCATCCGACTCAGAAAAACCGCAGTCCGGTTTTTGTGAGTCCGATCTGTGCGCAAACAAAGCAGCCAAGCTGGCGTGCATCGAATTCCGGGGAAAGAGAGTTTTCATCGCACCCGATGGTGCCAGTCAGAATCTTAGTAGCTAGATTGGGTTGCACAACGAGGAAGTCGCCTCCTTGTCACAACGCTGTGCATTTCGCAGAGCCATGGGCGTGGCTCTGCTGGAAACCGTGGGACGTTCATGTCAAATGAGATCAACGCCGAACAGGGCCGATCGCTTGCCGAAGTGGCTATCCTGCTGGAAAGCCTGCTTTTTGTTGCCCCCGAACCTGTCAAAATCAGCATCCTGGCCGACGCGCTGGAGGAATCTGTCGAACGTGTCGAAGAGGCTCTGTCTGAGTTGATGGCCGGGCAGGCTGGTCGCGGGGTGCGGCCGCAGCGCTTTGGCGAGCGGGTTCAGATGGTGACGGCGCCCGAAGCTACGACCGCGATCGAACGCTTTTTGGGCCTGGACCTGACGACCAAACTGTCGCCAGCAGCGCTGGAGGCCTTGGCGATCATTGCCTACAAGCAGCCCGTGACCCGCGCCCAGATCGATGAGCTGCGCGGCGTGGCCAGCGATGGCGTGCTGCGCACCCTGATTCACCGCAACCTGGTGGAACAGGGTGAGCGGCTGGAGCAGGCCGGCCGCCCCTTCCAGTTCCGCACCACTTTCGACTTCCTCCAACACTTCGGGATTCAATCGCTGGAGGATCTGCCCAGCATCGAGGGACAAGATGACAACGCGGCGGCAAGCAACGGCGCTGGCCTCAACACCCGCGGCCACCAGTCAATCGATCAACCAACCGAGGATCACCTGGGAACTCAGCACCCTGTAGACGAAGCTATTGGGGCGCCCAGCACTTGATCCGAGCTTCCCATCTCACCATCTCACATCACAATCTCACCATCTCACCATCTCACATGCAGTCAACTGCAACCCTGAAGGGAGAAAAAATGGCACAAGACCTCTGGCAGCTTCGCCGCCAAAAACGCATGACAATCGACGAACTCGCGCGCTCGGCAGGAGTTCATCCAGCGCTGATCAAAGCCTATGAGCTAGGCGAGCGCTCCATTCCTGAGCGCGATCTGGAACGCCTGGCCAGCGCCTTGGAACTCGAGGCAGAGGATATCAAGGAACTGTCCGACCCGCCGCCGCGCGGACCGAGCCGGCCAGCCGCTCCTGCCGCTGAGGAGGAGGATGCACCGCAGCGCTCCCGCTACGACTCGACCAGCCCGCGCTACGACTCTGGCTCGCGCTACAGCAACGACTTCAACCGATCCAGCTACGGCAATCGCAGCGGCGATACCCCGCGCTATGGCGAAGGACGCTCCAGCTATGGCAGCGGCGAAGGACGCTCCAGCTACGGCAGCGGCGAAGGACGCTCCAGCTACGGCAGCGGCGAAGGACGCTCCAGCTACGGCAGCGGCGAAGGACGTTCCAGCTACGGCAGCGGCGAAG
>JAJTXO010000374.1 GCA_021463315.1 Caldilineales bacterium
GAGATGGGGAGTAACGAGTAATGCGTATCCCGGAACTCGGAATGGAGCGATGGGGGTGTGGGTATGGGGGGTGGGTGATGGGTTGAAACACTTAGCGAACCACCCGCTACCAGACAAACAGTCCTCCATTCCGGGTTACGCATTACGCATTACGCATTACGGGTTACGCATCACAGCCCCTTCTCATACACCCGATAGGTCTTGTAGATCTCCGCTCCCATCCCTTCCACCGACTTGCGGGCGTCGATGTTGTTCTCCAGCACCCAACTGGCCTCGATATCCAGCATGCCCTTGCGCATGGCCTGCGTCGCGATCTCGTAGATCATGACCGCCTCTACGCCCAGATGGCGGTAATCCGGCAGCACGCCCAAGGCCCACACCCGCACCCAACTGATTTTTTTCTGATAGCGCAGGGCCTGGATAAAGCCGAAGGGGAAGAGGTGGCCGTTCATCTTCTTCAGCACCAGGTTGGCGTCGGGCAGGCAGAGGGCCACCCCCACCGACTTGCCTTCGCTTTCGATGAAAAAGGCCAGATCGGGATCCAGCACCGCCTTCATGGCTGCCGCGTAGTGGGCCAGCTCGTGGTCGGTGATGCCCACCGCGCCCCAGTTCTTCTCCCAAGCCGCGGTGTAGATCCCTTTGACCTTCGCCACCTCCACGTCGAACTGCTTCAGGTCCAGCTTGTGGACGGTGAACTTGCCCCGCTGCTTGAGCTTCTCGATCACCCGGGTCAGCTTGGGCGGTAGACCTTCGGGCGAGCCGCCGTACAGTTTTTTCATGTCCAGGTGATAGGCGTACAGGTCCATGGCCTTGTCCAGGCCGTAGGCATCCAGCAGATCGGGGTAGTAGGGGTGGTTGTAGGGCATCATGATGCGCGGCATGTCGCCGAAGCCGTCGATCAACACCCCCACCTCATCGGTCATGGTGAAGCTGAGCGGCCCGCGCATGGCGGAGCGGCCCTGCCCGCGCAGCCAGGCGGCGGCCGCGTCCAGCAGCGCGTTGGCCACCTGCTGGCTGTTGATGCATTCGAACAGGCCGAAGAAGCCGATGTCGTCGCCGTGAATCTCGTTGTGGCGCGGGTTGACGATGGCCGCGATCATCCCCACGTCCTGCTCCATGCCGCCGGTGATCGTCCCCTTGGGCGTGCTGTCGGGGATCACCGTCGCCTCGGCCACGAAATAGGCCACCTGCAGGTACTCGAACGACGGATTGTGTTTGGGGTCGAGATGCTTCTTGCGGTCGCCGACCAACGGCGGCACCCAGTAGGGATCATCCTTGTAGAGCTTGAAGGGGAACTTGATCAGCCGATTGCGATCGGCCGCGGAGGTGGGATCCAGTTGCTCGACGCGCAGATTCAGTAGGGACATGATGGCTCCTTGCGGGTCTGGACAGAATGAGGGGGGTGGCTATAATGACGTAAACTGGCTTGGGCCGGTCTGTGTGAAGCACTTCGGCTTGGACTCGACCGAGCCCGGTTCTGGAAGCTATGAATGCAACCTGGCAGCGACTGCGGGGTCGCACCTGCGACACCTGCGTCTTTCTCGATATCTTCCGCAGCAATGGCGATGGGCAGGTTACCCGCCTGCACGCCTTCTGCCGCGGGCCGCAGTCGCCGTTTCACGACCGGCCTGCGCCGCCGGAGCGCACCTGCGCGGCCTGGCAGAAGTCCGATGGCCCGCGCCAAGCACCCGCCGTGGGCGATCCTAACCTGACTGCGTGATGCAGCACATGCAAGTATAGCGCGAAGTGACTGCGGCGTCAATCATGGGGTCCACCAGCAGGTCTTCAAGCGGCCGGGAGGTATCATCTCAATAGATTGGGGAAGACTTCCGAAGTCCTATGGCAGACTTCGGAAGTCTCGCCCCCGGTTTATTGAGATGGGTGCACTTGAATCTGGTTGGCCAGGACCGAGCCGGCTAGCGCAGGTCGAGCGCCGCACTGACGCCGAAGGCGGACGAAGTGTAGGCTGGTTCCTCCAGCCGTATCGAGACCGGAGCGGGTCGCGCGATAGACCCGCTCCGGTCTCGATACGAGCCTGGCGGCGACTCTCGACGCTCAAAAGCAGGTCGCGTTTCAGTGCCTGGTCCGCCAGGCGCCGCCAGGCTCTACTCGACCTACGCTGGCCCGTCGTGTTGACCAACCAGATTCAAACATACCCATATGACTTACTTGTCCCGTGTGACTCTGGCCCCTTTGCCTACTTGTCTACTTGTCTACTTGTCTACCAATCTACCAATCTACCAATCTACCAATCTACCTGTCTCCCTACCCACTTGTCTACTTGCCTACTTCCACCCACTGCACCTGTCCGGCGGCTTGCGGCTCGCGCCAGCCGGGGCCATGGCCGGCGCTGGCAGCCTGCAGACCATCGATCTGTTCCAGCACCTGGCGCTGGCCGCCAGCTACGTTCGCGCCCAGCACGATAGCGGCTTGGCTCCAGCGGAAGCGGCCCCTCAGATCAGACAGGCCCCAGGAAGCCAGCGCTTGCGCGGCTTCGGCGCTGAGCTGATCGCTGGCCGTGTCCTTGACCGCCACCGCCAGCACGCTGTCGTCGTCCATCTGGCCCAGGAACTCGACCAGCGCGGCCGAGGCGGCCGGATCCGCGTGGGTGTCGAAGGCAGCCGCAGCACGCGGCCGCCAGGTGGCGCCGTCGATGATGGCCAGGTTGTAGCCGCGCTGGTTGGGGCCGATATCTACACCGTTCAGCCAGATGTGTCCGTAGTTGCCCGCCTCCAGCCCCGCGCTCTCCACCAGCAGGCCCGGCGCCGCGTTCAGCCGCTCCACCGGGTAGGTCTGGCCGAAGCGCAGCCGCACATCGTTGACCTGATCGCCCAGCGCGCCGGCTGGCAGCTCGAAGCTCAGCTCGCTCCAGTTTTCGGGCAGCGGCTGGGCCGCCGTATCGACGCCATTCACGCGCAGGGCCAGTGTCTGCCCGGGGCCGGCCGCGGCCGCGGCCACGGTGATGCCATCGGCGCCCGGCTGCACCGGCGGCAGCAGCAGACGGGTCTCGCGGCGCTGCGCCCAGAGCGGAGCTGGCTCTGGCGCTGCAGCGTCCAGCCTCACCTGGCCCAGCCCGCCCCAGCCCTCGCCGCGGCTGAGCGCATCCTGGCCCGGCCAGACGGTCACGGCCGCGGGGGGTGGGGCCAGATCGACCCGATAGAGCCTGTGCGGCCCATCCTCGGCCACCAGGGCGACCGGCAGGGTGCGCTCGACGAAAGTCACCATCTCCGGCGGCGTGCGGTCGGCGTGGATCACCAGATAGCCGATGTCCAGCGCCTGAAGCACGGCCGGCCCATCCGCGGCCGCGGCCAGCAACAGCTCGTTGCCGCCCAAGGTTGGGTCGCCGGCGGCCAACGCGGCCAGCCCGGCCGCCATCGGCTGCTGGATATGCGGGTTGGCGTCGGTGGCGTTGGCCAGCACCGTCAGCGGGCCGATCAGCGGCGCCTCCAGGAAATAGCGGAACTTGTGTTCCGGGTTGCGCGAGGTGTTGCCCCCCAGAAGCGGCTGGCCGTGGCGGGTCTGCCACCACTGCTGCGACATGATGATCAGATCCTGCTTGCCGAAGACGTTGAAGCCGTTGCGCCAGCCCAGCGGCAGATCCAACACCGCGCCGCCGACCGGATTCTCGGCGATCAGATCGTAGATGGTGGGGACAGCCATGCTGGCCGTGGGCAGGGGGATCGACAGGTTCTCGAAGATCAGCAGGGCGGCCAGCACAGCCGCGGCCGCGCCCAGCCGGCGCTGCACCCCGCGGCCGTCACAGCGACGCTGCCAGATCAGGGCCAGCCGCGTCAGCAGCGCCTGTGCGCCAAAGGCCACCAGCGGCGCGACCGACACCAGCAGCATGACGATGAAGCGGCTGGAATAGCGGTTGCCCTTGAAGAAGGGCAGCTCCTGCAGGATGCGGAAGGGGCCAGGCAGACCGGTATCGTGGCCGGCAATGCGCAGCGATGGCCCCAGCGCCAGCAGGAAGAAGAGCGCGGCCGACAGCGTCCACAGCCACGCCCCGCGCCGTCGGCCCACGACCAGTCCGGCCACGGCCAGCGCCAGACCCACCAGCCCCAGCGTCAGGTGTTGGCCCTTGTCCACCTGCCATTGGCCGCCCGCGGGCTGCTGGCTGGCCTTCCCGGCCAGGTCGCGCACCAGGCCGCCCAGCAGCGGGTGCAGTTGCGTGGGCAGCACAAAGCCAGCCAGGTCGGCCGAGTAGATATCAGCAAAGCCGCCCCCCTCCACCAAGAAATCGCCCTCGGCGCGCATGTCAGGCAGCATATTGGCCAGCACCGGCGTCAATCCCACCACAAAGAGCAGCGCGATCACCGCCAGATTGCGCGCCAGCCCCAGCAGCTCCCGCCGCCCCTGCCCGCCGGCCCTCTCCCCCTCTCCCGCCCTCTCCCTCGCTTCTCCTCTTGCCCGCAGCGCCACCTGCGCCACTCGATAGCCGGCAAAAAGCGCGATGAAGATCACCAAAAAGGAAGCGTAGGTCAGCTCAGCATAGGCCTGCAACAGCAGGAACAGGGCCGCCAGCAACGGCTCGCGCAGCCGCGCGCCCGGCCGCCCACTGCGCACCACATAGAGCACCGTGAAGGGAATCCACTGCGAGCTGGCGATATTGAACTGACCCAGCGCCGTATAGAACAGCTTAGCCGAGGAAAAGGCATAGAGCAGCCCAGCCAGAAACGCGGCGATGGTCAACGTATGTGGCACCTCCCCCTCCCCCATCCGCTGTGGCATCTCCCCCTCCCCCATCCGCTGTGGCACCTCCCCCTCCCCCATCCGCTGTGACATCTCCCCCTCCCCCATCCGCTGTGGTATCTCGCCCTCCCCCATCCGCTGTGA
>JAJTXO010000375.1 GCA_021463315.1 Caldilineales bacterium
CACCGGGGTGCTCTCCAACGGCGAGCCGCTGCCCGACACGCTGTTAGCCTTCTGTCCCTGGCTGCTCTCCGACCGCGGGGACGACAGCGCCTGGTTCGACAGCTTCGCCGGCGAGCGCACGCTGACCATCGAGGGGGTGAGGGCGATTCCGGACTTTGTGCGGCGCTTTAGCTGGGAGTAGGAAGAATCCACGCGCAGACATGGTGTCGGGCTGCACGAAGCGGCCCAGCGCGCCGTTGAAGAACCATGCGCCACAGACCATCAATCCCACACCGCTGTCCAGTTGGCCGGTGTTCACTCCGCCCTGCGGGCTCCGGGAGGCTACGCTCAGGTGTAGCCGGTCGGCAGCGCGTTGCCCGGTCCAGGGCGCACCGATCCCCACGGATAGTCCACTCCGGCCTGCGGCCCCCGGAAGGCTGCGCACTACCGTTGCGCCGTCGAGCTGCCGGTCGCCGTGTGTTGTACGTGACGTTGGTGCTGCCTAGGTGGTCGGCAAACAGATAGTGGACCTGGTTCGCGCCGGTCGTGCCGTCCTGCACGCGCATGGCCACGCGCCGCCCGGCGGCCTGGTAGTAGCTGCGCCAGGTGTGATTGACCGGCGGCGTGGCTTCGGGCGCGGCCGGCTGCAGGGACAGGCTGGCATGGCCCGGCCGTTCAGCGTGGTACGCCGGGCCGGTGCTGTCAGTGACTACCAGTCGCGGCCGCCACGCCGGATTTGAATGGCTGGCCCTGGCCATGCATAGCCTACGTTGCCAGTCACGGTCGTGATTGCACTGTGACGCCGATGAAAGGCGCGCTCACAACGCGACATCGTTCGCCCGCAGAATGACAAAAATGCCGTCGTACAGGGCAACGAATAGGAATATCCGTGCAAAACCCCAGACTATCCATCCTTCAAGCGCGCCAGAGATCAACTCCTCCGAGAGTGCCGCAACCACTGCGATGAATACGAATAGGGCGAACTTCTTTAACCCACGTTCAACACGGCCCGTTACAGCGTCAGCGGCGCCGAAAACCACAATATTGAGCAGTGAACCCACGACTAGTTTGAGCTTAAACGACATATTGAACCTACCTTGCAGGCGGCCATAGCGAGAAATAGGATGACGCTCCATGTCCAAGCCATTCGTTGCCGGTATACAGCAACGGATACCTGCGGTCTATATGGGCCTTGTCTTGCAAGTCAATGCCTGCATCTACCAAGTCCACCGCCAGCGCTCCAAATGCGGCAGGCGTGTCAGGTGTACCTCCTGCAGCTAACACAGTGACAACGAACCAACCATTCCAGTCAGTGTAGACCCGATACCCCGTGAAACGTACTGACGAGCTCACAGAGAAATGGTCAAACCCGCGCTGCCAGGGCTGCTGCCACGCTTCCGCGGCAACCTCGTTGGCAAATCCCTTGTCCCAGCCCGTATAGAAGTATCCACCCTCCTTCGCCTCCGTGTTGGTGCTCCAAACGGTGACCCGGTCGCTGGATAAGACCTGGGATAGATCGGCTTCCTGGTTGCTCCCCATATCCCAGAGTGCCATGCGAAAGTGCGCATCCGCATCGCCGCGGAGGATGAAGCCGTATACGCCGGCATCGTCGCCAGAACCAGCGAAGATGATGCTGGCAAACGTCACTGCCGGGTTCTTGAGCAAGCTATACGCCATCTCACCTAACTCCGAACCAAAGTGACGCAGGTAATAGGCGCGTACATCGTCCCACGTCTGGCAAACATGACACAGTAAGGGAATGTCTTCGTCTACGAACATCCCCGTCGGATCGGTGTATCTGAGCGGATTGTTGAGCACATAGCTATACCTGTTTAGCGCCTGCGGATTGCCCGGCTCGGGGACGATGGTGTCGGCTTGAGTGAAACGGCCTAGCTGCGGATCGAGGTATCTCGCGTTGTAAAAGTACAGCCCGATTGTAGCATCCTCTCGCTGACCTGTAAAGCGCCACGTGGTCGGTGTCGTGCCTGTGCTGTAGCGCGTCTCGCCCCAGGGCCTGTAAAGCAGCCTGCCGACCTCGGCGCCGTTGCTGCTCGCAGTGACGTTGGTGCTGCCCAAGTGATCCGGGAACAGATGGTGGACCTGGTTCGCGCCGGCTGTGCCGTCCTGCACGCGCTTACTTGCACCAACGCATCGGCGAGTGCAGATGCAGCCGAATGGGCGCGCCGGTGGAGTTCATCCACCAGCGCTCGACTCTGCCTGTTCATGCGGGTTGGTATGGTGCGAATGCCATGCCAGCCCGCTGTTCTTCAACTGCGAGCAATGATCGCATTGACGCTCATGGCTCATCTGGCGACAGCTGGCTCGCCCGGTACATCTTCTCGTCGACCCGTTCCACCAGGCGTCGGAACTGTTCCATGGTGAGCCAGCGGTTCTCGAAGACGTTACCCATGAGATGCATTACCATCTCACCATATCGAGCAACGACACTACACCCCTCAAATGGCATCCCATTGATCGAACCTGACAAGCACGCGATCTTCATCTGATCGGAACGTCCCTCGAATTCTAGTTCGGGAGGAGTGAGCCATCGATCCGCATATTCTGCAGGAAAAGTCTTGGCCACGATTGTCTCATAAGCCAAGCGGGCTGCATTCTCATCCGGGTAGATCCTCATTTGCTGCCCCACATTGACATATGACCGACCCGGGCCTTCGGCGTAATACGTGATGTTGCGCCCGATAGCGCCAGGGACCTCGGCTGCCGTGCTGCGGCGATCTCCCCAGCCGAATGGCAGATCAGTCGCATCCACCATTCCCGTCGCAAATCTGCGCACTGCATACTCGGAACCATCCGGCGCTTGACAAGATACGTTCAGTACGACAGCCCAAACGATAATTGCCGCATGGGCGATAACACTTGGACTAACACGGTTGATGGGCACAACACGTCTCATGGCTGCTCCTCGAAGGGGAAATCGTAGGCGTAATTCAGCAGTCTCAGATATTGGATACCACTCATGTTTCTTCCGCGTCCCACGTAGGCTAAGCGCAGCAATTGGGCATCTAACCCCGCAAATCGGGCACCGAATGCTTCTGCTCCACCAGATTCTTGAAAGAACTCCCGTGTCGTGATGAACGTTTTCGTCGATTCAACGCGCCATTCAGCCCCCAAACGCATACCGCCCGGCCCCATGGGGTTGACTACCCCTGCCATCAATTGGCCTGGTTGCATCTCCACACCAACGCCAGAAATGTTTGTGCCAATTGAAGGTACCGTTTCTCCTTTGTGGCTGCTCCACTCAGCACCAAAGGGTCCTATGCCGCCAGTAACAGCCGTCTCCTCGTAGGACTCGTTGCCCGACCAAACACGCCGCACCTCGACACCGCCGTTGACTAACGGATTGTCAGGAACACCCGCATTGACTATGACCACCTCAGCGCGACCTTGGGCATAGCCGGGGATTTGATACATCAAGAGTACACCGTCGTCTGCCGCGGTATAGTGCGCACGCATCTCAGCTCGCTGTGTATCTTGTGGGCCGGCGGCCGCACTCACCGTTAACGGCTGCGTCGCTGGATCGATGAGCAACGGCACCGTGAGGCCGCCTGTCACACCGGTACAACCGATGCTGCCATTTACGGAGGGCGTGCTGCAATGCCCAGAGGGATCAACCAGCATAGTCGGTCGATTTCCGACATAGCTGTACCGGTTCAGCGCCTGCGGATTGCCCGGCTCGGGGACGATGGTGTCCAGCTGGACGAATCGACCTAACTGAGGGTCGTAGTAGCGAGCGCCGTAGTAGTACAGCCCAATTGTACGCCTTCGGCAGTCTTCCCGTTGGCCTGTGAAGCGCTGCCTGGTCCAAGGCTCGCCTTCAAGACCACGCTGGTCGAGTCGAGGTGATTGATGCGCTTGGCATTCATGGAAAATACGGCGGATCTCCTATCACGATTTTGTCCGAGCTACCCGGCCAGGGCGTCACCCGGTCAAGAAGTCGTTGGAACTCGTCAGAACCCGGCTCAACGGCATACCTCGCCAGGATCATCTCATTAACCGTGCTTGGCCTGCTGTAGCTGACGCCGCTCATGGGCATGCGGAGATCAACTGTATCCAGTCGTGCAGGGACAGAAGACCCGAATTCAACGCCCAGTTCGGTATACCATAACTGCAAGACCGTGTACGTTGGCCCGTCCGGAGTAAAATCGTGGTAGGCATATACATGCGATGGCTCTCCAAAGCATTTCAGTACCTCGTCGACAATCGGGGGATTCTCTGCTTGTCCGACGGAAACAGCCTCAATGTGCTGATCTGGATAAACAGCCGTCAAAAAGGTCATACTACCCTCTTTCCAGCTCAGGTAGAAAGCGCCTGTAGTCATCAGTGTCTTTTCCGGCGGAACCCCATAGGTTTCTTGGATCCAAAGTTCTGTCTCTTCCAATCCAAGCTGTCCAAAAGGAAAGCTAAGCAGTCTGTCGTCAAGCATTTGGGTGCATTCCACCGGCTGCCTAGTTGCATTTGGATCAAACGTCAGAGGAGGAGACAAATACACGCAAGATGTCAGCGCAATTGTCAATCCAATTGCAATGGGCCAGGGGGCCAATTGACGTAACATCTCACCACCCCCATCCCTTCAGATATCGCTCGATCCAATCGGCTTGATCAACAGAAAGTGGGTTCCTCTGGTCGATGGCTGAATTGGGATTGTAAGGCCCCTTATAATTCCCTCCATATACCCAATCCGCCACGGCCTCTGACCAGTACTCGGTCCAGCCAGTCATAGCATAGTCAGTGATGTGTGTCCCATGCGGGAAGACCAGCGAAGGCCAGACGACGTTGTCGCGTCCGGCAGAACCAAGGATGGTGATCCGGCTAGTGAAGTCGATGGCGTGCGCCAGT
>JAJTXO010000376.1 GCA_021463315.1 Caldilineales bacterium
CAGACCCGGCGGGACGCCTGGCGGATCGGCTTTGACGGTTCGGTCAGACCCGGCGGGACGCCTGGCGGATCGGCTTTGACGAATCGGCCAGACCCGGCGCCCTCCATTCGCCAGATCGTCAGGGCGTCTCGCCCAACCCGGCGGGACGCCTGGCCGATCGGCCCAGCGAATACCTTTGCCTCGGGTGGTGTTATGAAAGCAATCATCTTTCGTCAGCACGGCAGCCTCGACATGCTGGAATACGTCGAGCACATGCCCGTTCCCGAGCTGGGGCCCAACGATGCGCTGGTGCGCGTGCAGTATGCGGCCCTCAATCGGCTGGATCAATTTGTCGTCAAGGGGTGGAAAGGGCTCGATCTGGAGCTGCCGCACATTCCCGGCGCCGACTTCAGCGGCGCGCTGGTGGCCATGGGCCAGCAGGTGCGCGGCTGGACCGCGGGCCAGCCGGTGACGGCCAACCCTAGCCTGTGGTGCGGGCAGTGCAGCTACTGTCTGCGCGGCGAGCAAGGCCTGTGCGACAGCTTTGCTATCCTGGGCGAGCACACCCGCGGCAGCTTCGCGCAGTACATCAAGGTCCCGGCCCGCAACCTGATGGCCGTGCCCGATGGCTTCTCCATGCAGCAGGCCGCGGCCGCGCCCACCGTGGCCGTCACCACCTGGCGCATGCTGGTCACCAAAGGCCAGGTGCGGCCCGGCGAGACGGTGCTGGTGATCGGCGCGGGCGGCGGGGTCAACAGCTTCACCATCGCGCTGGCCAAGCTGTTGGGCGCCACCGTCTGGGTGGTGGCCGGCGACGCGGCCAAGGCCCAGCAGGCGCTGGCGCAGGGCGCGGATTGGGTGATCGACCGCGCGGCCGAGCCCAACTGGTCCAAGGCGGTCTATCTGCACAGCGGCAAGCGCGGGGTGGAGGTCGTGGTGGACAACGTGGGCGCGGCCACCTGGGAGGCCAGCCTGCGCACTCTGGCCCGCGGCGGCCGGCTGTTGACCGTGGGCGGCACCACCGGCTACACCGGCTCCACCCCCATCAACATCCTCTTTGGCCGGCAGGTGAGCATCATCGGCACCACCATGGGCAGCCAGCCTGATTTCGAGGCGGTGATGCGGCTGATCTTCGCCGGCCAGTTGGCGGTGCCTATCGACCGCGTCTACCCGCTGGCCGAGGCGCGCCAAGCTGAAGAGCGGATGCTGCAGGGCGAGCATTTCGGGAAGATATTGTTGGACATCGGATGATGCTGGAAAACGGCGAAACCCATGGACATTGAGGAGATCTGGGCAGTAGAGTGATGAGAGCAGTGATCTGTAGTAGTTGTGGCGGAAAACGATTTGAGTCGCGGCGGATCGAGTATCTCTACCGGTACATGGGCGCTTATCTGCTTGTACCCAACACGCCAGTCGAGGTTTGCCTTGACTGCGGCCTGGCCTACTATGACGCAGCCGTGTTGAAGGCCATTGAACGGCGGTTTTTTGCCATTCAGAACAAGACCGAGCTGCCTGATCGATACATCACTATGCCAGAGATGGCATACGCGTGAGAAGCTTGACCGTTGTGACGCTATGATTGCTCCAGAGCCTGTCCGGGTCAGCCAGGTGGTATGCCATGCCGTCCAGTTCAACGCCAAACACTGGCGCAGCCAGGCCATGAGCTCCGCTGTGATGCCGCAAGCTGTCGGCGACCTGTTTCACCTGCTGGACCAGCGCGGGATCGACTACGTGCTGGTCGGCGGCATTGCGCTGCTGAGCTACGTCGAGGGCCGCAACACCGAGGACATCGACCTGATCGTGGCCGTGGCGTCGTTGGATAAGCTGCCGGAGATCACGCTCACCAGTCAGGACATCTACTTCGCCCGCGGCCAGTTCCATGGCTTGCAGATCGACTTCCTGCTGACCAGCAACCCGCTGTTCGAGCAGGTCGGGCGCCGCCATACCACCGTGCAGCGCTTCGACGAGCGGGAAATCACGACGGCCACGGTCGAGGGCCTGCTGCTGCTCAAGCTCTACGCCCTGCCGTCGCTCTACCGCGAGGGCAACTTCGCTCGAGTCGGACTGTACGAAAACGATGTGGCGACGCTGCTGTACTACTACCAGCCCGACCAGGAGGCTATCCTGAGCGAGCTGGCCAGCCACCTGAGCGCCAGCGACCTGGCCGAAGTGTGGGCCATCCTGGCAGAGATCGGGCAGCGCATCCAGCGCTTTGGCAACCATGACCGCGCTTAACACCTACTTCTCTGGGATGCGCGCCAGCGTCCGGCCGGTCTTGGTCCTGCGTGGCGAACGGCTGTGGGAGATCGACGCGCTGCGCGGCGTGGCCATCCTGATGATGGTGGTCTACCACCTGCTGTGGGACCTGGCCAGCCTGGGCGGCTACGACATCGCCCTGCGCAGCGGCTTCTGGCACCACTGGCAGATCGCCACGGCCAGCCTGTTCACCGGCCTGGTGGGCCTGTCGCTGACGTTGAGCTACCACCGCGAGCGCCGCAGCCACCCCAGCGGCAGCCTGTGGTCCAAATACGTCGTGCGCGGCCTGACCATTTTCACCTGGGGCCTGGTGATCGGCCTGGTCACCTATCTGGCGTTGGGCACGGGCTACTACGTGCGCTTCGGCATCCTGCACCTGATCGGCCTGTCGATCATCCTGGCCTACCCGTTGCTGCGTTTCCGCTGGCTGAACCTGGCGCTGGGCGTTGCGCTGACCCTGCTGGGGCCGGCCGTGGAGAGCCTGCGGCTGACCATGCCCGCGCTGGAGTGGCTGGCGCCGACGCCCGGCAGCGGCGTGGACTATGCCCCGCTGATCCCCTGGTTTGGTCGGGTGCTGATCGGCGTTTTTCTGGGCAACACGCTCTACCCCGGCGGCCAGCGGCGCTTCAGCCTGCCTGAGCTGGGCCATAGCGGTCTGATCATGCCGCTAAGGTTGCTGGGCGAGAACTCGCTGCTGATCTATCTGCTGCATCAGCCGATTTTGCTGGCGACGCTGGCTTTGCTGGGCGTGATCAGCTTCTGATTCGTACAGCGATTGCCAAATCGCTGCTCCGCATCACCCAGATGCATGATCTGGAAGATCGTGCTACGACATATCCCACATCGCACGGACAAGGAGGTCCCCCTTGGCTGTAGATCCTAAAATCGAACAACTGCGTCTGCTCAAGCAAAAGGCGCTGTTGGGCGGCGGCGCGGAGCGCATCGCCAAGCAACACGCCCAGGGCAAGCTGACCGCGCGCGAGCGGCTGGACTTCATGCTGGACAAAGGCAGCTTTCGCGAGCTGGATGTCTTCGTCACCCATCGCAGCCACGACTTTGGCCTGGAAAAGCAGAAGTACATGGGCGACGGCGTGGTCACCGGCTACGGCACGGTGGACGGCCGGCTGGTCTACGTGTTCTCGCAGGATTTCACCGTCTTCGGCGGCTCACTGTCCGAGGCCCACGCCGAGAAGATCTGCAAGATCATGGATCTGGCCATGAAGAACGGTGCGCCAGTGGTGGGTCTGAACGACAGCGGCGGCGCGCGCATTCAGGAGGGCGTGGTCAGCCTGGGCGGCTACGCGGAGGTCTTCCTGCGCAACACGCTGGCCTCTGGGGTCATCCCGCAGATCAGCCTGGTGATGGGGCCGTGCGCAGGGGGCGCGGTCTACTCACCTGCCATCACCGACTTCATCATCATGGTGCAGGACACCAGCTATATGTTCGTCACCGGGCCGGACGTGGTCAAGACCGTGACCCACGAGGAGGTGACCTTCGAGGAGCTGGGAGGCGCCATGACCCACGCGGCCAAGAGCGGCGTGGCCCATTTCGCGGCTGAAAACGAAGAGCACGCCCTGTTCATCGCCCAGAAACTGCTCAGCTTTCTGCCGTTGAACAACCTGGAGGATCCCCCCTTCAAGGCGCCCAGCGACGACCCCCTGCGCATGGACGAGGCGCTGGACAGCGTGGTGCCGGAGAATCCCAACAAAGCCTACGACATGAAGACCGTCATTCGTCACATCGTGGACGACGGCGATTTTCTGGAGGTGCATGAGCACTGGGCGCAGAACATCGTCGTCGGCTTCGCGCGCCTGGGCGGCCACAGCGTGGGCATCGTGGCTCAGCAGCCGGCCGTGCTGGCGGGCGTGCTGGACATCGCCTCCAGCACCAAGGCTGGCCGCTTCGTGCGCTTCTGCGACTGTTTCAACATCCCCATCATCACCCTGGTGGATGTGCCTGGCTTCATGCCCGGCACCGGCCAGGAGCATGGCGGCATCATCCGCAACGGCGCCAAGCTGCTCTATGCCTACTGCGAGGCCACCGTGCCCAAGATCACCGTCATCACCCGCAAGGCCTATGGCGGCGCCTACGACGTGATGAGCAGCAAGCATATCCGCGGCGATGTCAACCTGGCCTGGCCGTCGGCTGAGATCGCGGTGATGGGCCCGGAAGGCGCGATCAATATCCTCTACCGGCGCGAGATCGCCGCGGCCGAGGATCCGGCTGGCCTGCGCGCCCAGTTGGTGCAGGAATACCGCGAGAAGCTGGCCAATCCCTATGTGGCCGCGGCGCGCGGCTACATCGACGATGTCATCGAGCCGCGCGAGACCCGCCCGTACCTGATCAACGCCCTGGGCATGCTGCAAACCAAGCGCGACACCAACCCGCCGAAGAAGCACGGGAATATCCCGCTGTAGCGGATGACAGGGTGACAAGGTGACTGGGTGACAAGGTGACAAGGTGACAAGGTGACAAGGTGACAAGGTGACTGGGTGACAAGGTGACAAGGTGACAAGGTGACAAGGTGATTAGTAAATTGGTGCGCTGCTGCGGCGGGTAGAATGGTAGATTGGTCGGAACTCGCCGCGTCACCCT
>JAJTXO010000377.1 GCA_021463315.1 Caldilineales bacterium
AATCCAGCAAGCGGGGCGAGAAATCGGCGCTAGAGAAGGCAGGGTCAGCGTCCAGCAGCGGCTGCAAGTTGAGCAGATCGGCGCGGCTGGCCGAGTCTGAGACCGTGCGCAGGTCGGCGAAGCAATCGGCCTGCTGCGCCTGCCCTGGATCGACGATCTGCACCTGCATATCCAGGTGGGTCTGGTTGAAGTCGCTGGCCAGATTGCGATACACGGTGGTGTCCGCTCCACCGGGGGGGGCAAAGGCCACTGAGGGTATATCGGTGGCGCTGGCAGCGGGCGGAGCGACTACGATTGGCGCCGGTGTAGACTGCGCTAGCTGCGCCTGATAGTCCTCCCATGCTATCTGAGCCTCGGCCAGCGCTTCATCGACCGGCGTGCCTTGGAATATGGCGTCGATGGCTGTGTTGAGCTGGCGCATTTTCTCGCCACCACCGGATATCACAATGAGGTGTTCAGCGGCATAGCGCATTACTTCAATGATTTCTTCGTCAAACTGGTTCCAATAGCCGTTTTGTTCTGCTACTGAACGACGAGCAGGCAAGGGTTTCACCGCAGTCGTTCCATTCGCTGAAGGCACAAAGCCTTGGCGATCCAAGAAGCGTACCCAACGCCAACTCTCCTGCGGATGCTGACTCCCACTGCTGATCATATATCCGTAGAGTACAACTGGGACTCCCGATTGACCAGCGAGTGTAGGAAGTGGAGCTATACCTCTATCACGCGACTCACGATGATAGTGAAGATTTTTGAGAGAGTCGCTCCACATAGCAGCTTGCTCGGAGACAATTAGAGTCCGTTGCTGGTCGAGACCTTGCTGGCCTATGATTGGAATGGGCATCACGCCGTGGTGTAATGCAAGATCCGTATACCATTGTATAGAGTCAGCAACTTTAGGGGCATCTAGTGAGTCTTGATCAGATAGATTATTGGCAAGTGAAGTCGTAAGCGCTGACTTCGCGACGCCACCGTAGTCGACGAATCCATATTGAGCTACCTCCTCATCTGCCCTGACAGTCAGTTGTTGGGCCGCTGTCAAAAAGGTCTCTTGAGTCTGGCCTGATGTGGGATATTCTACACCTGCCTTGTCGAACATCTGCTTATCATAGAAAAGTATGGATAATTCACCAAATGTGGGTATCGTCCAAACAGCGCCAGGTGAAATCGATAGATCGAGTAAGCCAGGAAAGAAATCCTGTGATTGAAAAGTGCTGTCGGCTTCAACAAATGGAGCAAGATTGTAAAGTAGACCTTGGGAGGCAGCATCCATATCAATCCAGGAAAAAAAGACGTCAGCTAACTCAGCTTGTCTGCGAGTAATACCTTGAAGGTTCGGAGGCGCTGCATCTTTGACCAATATATCCTCAAGCGCCATGATATCAACATAAAGATCGGGGTTCTGCTCATGGAACTGACCGGCGAGCACTTCAAAAGCCGCTTGATACCGGGCCGGGCAGATAAATTGAATGGTGGTTGAATATCCATCACTATTCTGGGGAGGAGTGGTTTGTGATGCGGGAACAGACATGCCGCTAGTTCGTGAGTCCCTTCCTGGTGTACATGAACTGATTGACCCCACCCCAAGAACCAAAATAGCAACAAGAACTATGAAAAACGTACGACGGTCATTCATTAGGAATCGCTTCTCCACGATGCTAAGACTCGACTACCACGCATTGCACGTCCCTGGACAATTGAAGCTTGGCCAATAGCACATGTATTCAGTCCATTGGCTCTGCACCTTTAGCGTCCAGGGATTCGTCATCTGATCGATGTCGTATTTAAGAACTTCGATAGCCCATGCGCCTGGGCCGCATACATCCGCGACAGTGCTACCCCAGGTTCTATTGCAGACACCCCAGTGATAAACATACTGGTCACCGCACGCCCCTGCATAGACTGGTTCTACATTCACCGTAAAACCTATGGCTACCAGAGCCACGCTTATGCCCAACATCACTACAAGCGCTGCCAACGTCAACCGGCTTTGATTAAGATTCATCGTTCTACCTCCTAACTCGGGAAACCTGTGATCGAGCTGATCTCCTCAACGGCGCCTGGCGCCAGCTAACCAGGCACGTCTCCAGTGTAACAGATTTCACACCTTCGCACCACCCCAGTTCCAGTAGGTTCTCATCTGCAAGAACCAGTGGGCTAATCTGTTGGGTTTTGTGGTTTCACCGGCAGCCAATACTTTTGCACAAGCGTACCACCAGGCGGTATTCTGCCATTCCTCATGCAAAGCCATTGTGTACAGCCCAAAGGATGGCCTTGCTTCGGGTGCTTACATTCAACTTGCTGTAAATGTTCTTGAGGTGAAACTGTACGGTATTTACGCTGATGTCCAACGCTTCGGCGATATCTACATTTCTCCCTCCTCTTGCCAATGCTTGCAATATGACCACCTCCCGTTCGGTCAAGAGCGCGTTCTCTCCCGCGCTCGCCGTCCTTCTAAGCACCTGGTCCGCTAGCGTATCGATCACCCGCCTGCTGAACCAGAACCGTTCGCCCTGGGCCACACCGCGCACCGCAGCCACCATGCGCTCCACCGGTTCGTCCAGCAGCAGGTAGCCGCCCACGCCTGCTTGCACCCAGGCGCGGATGGTTTCGCCATCCTGGCAGTTGGTTATGATCAACACCGGGACGGCGAGAACCTGTAGAAGGTCAGCGCCTGGCGTCCATTCGCATCCCAGCATCTCCACATCCAATACCAGTAGATCAGGCGTAAGGTCCTTTGCCAGGCGATATAGATCGTTTTGCGCATCGACCAGGCCAATCACCACGATGTCTGCGGCGTCAGCCATGATGCTGCATAGCCCCCGCTGCACCAGAGGGTTCATGCAGCCCACCACAATTCGCACCGGTTCCATTCAGCCTCCTTCGCACCTGCCATCCGCTCCAGTATCAGCAACCCAAGTGTCCTTACCCATTGTCGTTAGTCCAAGCGCTGCTAGCGACGGCTGTTGACAGTCCCAGTTTCCTACCTTCCACTGTCGATCGCTTGCTGCGACCCACTCGACAGCCGCAGTATAGCATTGTCGCTGCAAAGAGAGCAAATGCTTCGCTTTGGCGCGGCATTCCATCCACGCCGGCAGCATGGCCGGTCTGGCCGAAGAGGCACCGACGGCCTACAAAAACGTGGATAACGTGGTCGAAGTGGTGGACGGCGCCGGCATCGCCAATTGACTGTTGCTATCCGCCGTGGCTTGTTTGGAGTTGAATGATGGCGACCCGCCGTATCTCCCCGATGAGTTATGCACGGTGTTCATCCGTTCCACACAGCTAGACGGCGTCGCTTGACCCGCTCTCGCATCCACATTGTACGTGCGATAGTTGGAGACTGAGTCGGGATTGGAATAGATCTCGAAATGCCTGATCACTGTGCGGAAGATAATATCTGTTACCCCCTTGCGGCGCCGCAGGCCAAACGCCCCCTACCAGGGGTGTGGCCTGGAATTGCGATACGGGGATAGGATCCACCGCGTCAACGTCGCCAGTTTGAAGTTTCTCCGGTCCGCAGGCGTTGAGCACAAGAACTGCCAAAAACACTGCGATAGAGACCCGCTTCATGTAGACCCTCCGCTTAGTGATCATTCAATGTACGATGCTATTGACTACAGATAGCCAACAAAATGGAGGTGATTTTTTGCATGGCACTCCTGTAAGCCTGGCCCATTGGTCGCTACGGATACAGCTTGATCACTGGTTCTTCAATGCATCCTCAATGGCGTGTTCAAACACCGTATTCGAGACAGAACCGACCAACCGCCGGCCGTTGACGAAAAAGGTCGGCGTGCCGCTGACGCCATATGAGCGGCCTTCGTCCCGATCGTGCAGGATTTCGTCCCGATACTTCTCAGATTGCAGACACCCATCAAACTGTTCCACATCCAGTTCCAGGCTGGCTGCGTAGCTGCGAACACTTCCCCTGTCGAAAGCCGGTTGCTGTTCGAAGAGCAGATCGTGCATCACCCAGAATGCTCCCTGGTCGTCGGCGCATTCGGCGGCCTGTGCGGCAGTGAACGAGGCGGAGCCAGGTCCCTCCAGAGGGAAATCTCGGTAGACAATGCGCACCTGGTCGCCATATTCTTGTTTCACCTGAGCCAACGCCTCTTGGGCCGCGCGGCAATGGCCGCAGCCGAAGTCCGAGAACTCCACAATGGTGATCGGCGCATCGATGGAACCGACAAAGGGATCGTCATCCGGCGAAACGTTACTGACCAGGAGAGCAAAGTTAGTCGTTGCTCCCCTGGTAGTTGACCCTGTCTCCAGGGCTATGCGGTAGACTTCATTGACGCGCAACAATATCCCCGCCGAAAGCGCCACCTGTAAAGCCAGCAGGCCCAGAATGAGTATGGTGGTTGTATTGGCAGTCTTGCTGCTGGACGATGGCGCCATGGTCAGTGCCTGGTGGCCTGTTCCTGCGCCTGGGCCAGCGCCGCCTCGGGACGAGCGCCGTCCAGGATGTCCGCCACGGCTTGGTGCAAATAGGCTAGCTGCGCTGTTGCCTCCGGCGAAGGCGTCACAGGTAGATCATCGTAGTCAGCCAGGGCCCGATAGGTGGACAGCACGTCTGACGTCACCTGCGCTGCAAAAGCTGGCGACTCCAGCACCGAAACCCGCGCCGGCATGCCCTGCATGACAGCCGGCTGCTGGCTGAGAAAGCCGATCCATTGCCAGCAAGCCGCAGCATGGGGCGTGTCGGCCGCGATGAACAGTCCCTGCGGCAGGAACTGTGTCACTGCGGCCTGGCCAACCGGCAGGGGCGCCATGCCAATGGCCGCAGCGCTGGGCCAGACATCGCGGCGCTCCACGCCGCTGAAG
>JAJTXO010000378.1 GCA_021463315.1 Caldilineales bacterium
CGCCCGCCCTGGGGGCCAAGGGACAACACCAACTATTCGACTCGACGAAAGGACTCACATGACCACCAAACTGCAACTGGCAATCGAAGCCCTTGACGCAGCGCGCGCCAACCTGAATGACCTGCAAGCCGCGCGACGGGCGGCGGCGCAAGCCCTGGCCGGCATCGAAGACCAGATCGGCGCCGGCGCCGGCATCGAAACGCCCGCGCTGTTCGGCGCGCGGCGTGACCGTCTAGACCTGGCCGGCTGGCTGGATGAAAAGCTCGGCGACGCGGCGGCGGCCCACGGACTGGCCGAACAGCGACTCGCTGAAACCCGCGACGCTATCCGCGGCACGCGGCGCGAGCTCGACGCTCTACTGGCGAGATCGGCCGAACAGACGACTCAGGCTGCTGACTTGCTGGCGGCGGCGGCCCGCGTGGGAGACTCTGCGGCGGCCCTGGCCCTGACCGATGCGCGCCAAAGGCTGTTGGAGCAGGAAGCCCAGCGGTTGTTGAACCGGCTGGCCGAACTCGGAGAAGAGCCGGCCTGAGCGGCGCGCGCCGGGCGGATGGCAACCAATGGCAAACAATGGCACGAAAACCCGTCAAAGCCGCCTGATTGCGGCCCTGCTGGACCCTGCCAATCGCAGCCAGGCGGACGCCTGCGCAGCGGTCGGGGTGCCTGTGCGAACCCTGCAAAACTGGCTGGCTAACGACCCTGCCTTCCTGGCAGCCCTGCGCCAGACGGAGTCGGCGGTGATCGACTCCGCCGGCCGGCGGCTGCTGGGCCTGGTCGATGACGCCATCGACGCCATTGGCGACCTGCTGAAACCGGGAGTAGCAGACGCTATCCGCCTGCGCGCGGCCGGCGAGGTGCTAGATCGCCTGCATACCTGGCGCCAGGATACGATCTTCGAGGATCGCCTAGCTTCGCTGGAGAGAGAGATCGGTAATGAGCCAATCGAGACGTATACAGAGCCTTGAACGCCGGCGCCAGCCTGCACAGCGCGCGCCAGGTGACGAAGCCCTGGCAGAGCCGGCCCTGCCTGCCCACCTTCGCCCGCCAACCAACGGCGATTGGGGACCCTGGCTGCTGTCTTTGGCGCGCGACTATCGGCTTGTGTGCCATGACGACATGGCGGGCCGGCTGGCCGTGGACTGGTACGGCGCTGCGGAGCACCCCAACCTGGGCTTCATCGGCCGGCTAGTGGACCGGCTAAACGCCCTGGCCGGCGAGCACAACACGGCGATTCTGCTGGCGACGCGCGGCGAGATCGACGCGACCCTGGCCGCGCTGGACGCCGGCAGGCTGGACCTGGACGTTAAGCGCGGTGTGGGCGGTGTGCTGGTCGGGGCTGATTTGGTTCTGCGCGCGCCGTTTGATCTGCCTGAATCTACCCGCCGCGCGGCGAGTAATGCCAGCCAGGTCTTGCGGGCCTTCTGCTTGGCAACGGCCTGGCCCTGGCCAACTGACCTGGCCGGCGCGTGGCAACTGCTGGAAACCGCGAGGGACTATGCAATCGCTCCCTGAATTCGACGCAGCCCTGGCCTTGCTGTCGGCCGTCGCGAACGAGTGGGCGGCCGACGCCAGGCGCGGCGACGCCAACGCTCTGGAGACCCTGGCAACCTGGCTGGGCACGGACCCCGAAACGCTGCGAGACCGGCTGAACGCAACGCAGACGCCGACACGACAAACCCTTCGCTTGAGGTAACGACCATGTTGCTGTCTGAAGCTATCGAAGCCCTGGCCGTGGCAACGCTGGCCGATGGCCGGAGCCTGGCGACGGTGGCAGACTATCGCCAGAAGCTGGGTTATCTGCTGGCCTTCCTGGGAGATCGGGACGTGACGGCGGTCACAGTCCACGACCTGCGGCGCTATGTGGCCGACATGCGGGGCCGGGCTACGCTCTATGTCGGTCATGCCTACAAGACCGAAAGCACTGGCGGTCTGGCGCCGGCGACGTTGGCAACCAGAATCCGGGCGGTCAAACGGCTGTTCAACTGGCTGGCCAGCGAGGGCGCCATCGAAGCCAATCCGGCCCAAGGCATCAAGACGCCCAAGCCTCCGCGCGGCCGGCAGCCCAAAGCCATCTCGGAGCAAGACCTGCTGCGCATGATCGCAGCGGCGCGCGACGACGCCCGCGACCTGGCGCTGGTGTACTTCCTGGCTGACACGGGCTGTCGGCGCGGCGGCCTGGTGGGGCTGCGCCTCGGCGACCTGGAACTTGACCACGGGCGGGCCTGGGTGACCGAAAAGGGCGACAAGCGCCGGGCTGTCTTCCTATCGCCGGCGACAATCGCGGCCCTGCGGGCCTGGCTGGCTGTGCGGCCGGCTGTGGCCCATGATCGGGTATGGCTGTCTCACAGCACGGGCGAGCCTTTGACCGGCGACGGTGCGGCGCAACTGCTGGCCAGGCTGGGCAAGCGGGCCGGCTGCGCTGGTCCCCACGGGGCCCATTCCTTCCGGCACGGCTTCGCGCGGCAGTGGATCATGGCGGGCGGCGATATGGGCACGCTGGCCGATGTGATGGGCCATGCGGAAGTGTCCACGACCTGGGCGGCTTACGCCGTCTTCACCCAAGGCGAATTGCAGGCGCGGCACGCGCGCTTTTCGCCAATCAGCAAACTTGATGGGAGCAAAGAACATGGGTACAATGGCAGCTAACGTGAATGCCTATGCCTCCGTAGCTCAGAGGACAGAGCAGGGGTTTCCTAAACCCTTGGTCGCAGGTTCGAGTCCTGCCGGGGGCGCCAGACCAAGCCGATGAGCCGCCACAGCCCGGTCATCGGCTCTTTACTATCACCCACCAACCCACCAACCCACCAATCTACCACCCTACCAACCCACCAATCTACCAATCTACCACCCTACCAATCCACCAATCTACCACCCTACCAATCCACCAACCCACCAACCCACCATGACCCGAACCCTCATCACCGGCGGCGCCGGCTTCATTGGATCGCATCTGGCAGAGGCACTGCTGAGCCGCGGCCAGCATGTCACGGTTATCGACGATCTGTCTACGGGCAGCCTGGACAACATTCGGCATCTGGTCGGCCATGAACGCTTTCGTTTCGCGATCGAGACCATCGGCAACGAAATGGTGTTGGATCGGCTGGTCAGCGAATGCGACGTGATCTTTCACCTGGCGGCCGCGGTCGGCGTGCAGTTGATCATCCAGAACCCCGCGCGCACCATCGAAACCAACGTCATGGGCACCGAGGCGGTGCTCAAGGCCGCGCTGCGCTATCGAGCCAAAGTGCTGGTGGCCTCCACCTCGGAGGTCTACGGCAAGAGCGAGCGCGTGCCCTACAGCGAAGGGGACGACATTACCTTGGGACCGACCTCGCGCAGCCGCTGGGCCTACGCCGCGTCCAAGATGGTGGATGAGTTCCTGGCGCTGGCCTATCAACGCGAGCATGACCTGCCGGTGGTGGTCTTCCGGCTGTTCAACACCGTCGGCCCACGCCAGACCGGCCAATACGGCATGGTGATTCCCCGCTTCGTGCAGCAGGCGCTGGCCGGCCAGCCGTTGACGGTCTACGGCGATGGCTCGCAGACCCGCTGTTTCTGCAACGTGCGGGACGCAGTGCGGGCCATCGTTGGCCTGTCCGAAACGCCGCAGGCCGTCGGCCAGGTCTTCAACATCGGCTCCACCGAAGAGGTATCGATTCTGGAGGTGGCGCAGCGCACGCTGGCGCTGACGCAGAGCCGCTCCGCGGCCGCGGGCGATCCCATCAGGCTGGTTCCCTATGCCGAGGCCTACACCGAGGGCTTCGAGGATATGCTGCGCCGCGTGCCCGACATCAACAAGATCGGTCGGGCCATTGGCTGGCAGCCCACTATCCCCCTGGACGAGACGTTACAGCAGGTGATCGAGCACTACCGCTCGTAGGATGCAACCCCTGATTCGTCCGCCCCAACGAGCGGACTGAGCAGATCGCCCTCCAGTTTGCGGAATCCCAGCAGCCAGTAGGGCCGGTTGATCTCGCGGCAGTAAGCCTCGCGGCGCGTGGGCGGGTCGGCGTCGAAAAGCGCGGCCAGGGCCGGCTCGTTGGCTGAAAAGCCGCCATGCTCGCTCACGACCTGTCCGACCAGTTGGGCGTAGCCTTCCACATCGGTGCGCACGTGCAGCAGGCCGCCGGGGATCAGCAGGCCATGCACCAGATCCAGGAAGGGCGGGCTGAACAGCCGCTTGACCTGATGCCTCCGCTTCCACCAGGGGTCGGGATAGAGCACGTGGATCACTTCCACGCGACCGGCCAGCCCCAGTTGCGGCAATGCCCAGCGCGCGTCGTCGTCGCTGATCCATACATTGCCCAGCCCGGCCTGCTGGATCGATCTGATAACCAGCCGGCACAGATCCCGCTTGACCTCGAAGCCCAGAAAGCGCCGCGCAGGGTTCGCCGCCGCCCGCCCCAGCAGAAACTCGCCCATGCCAAAACCGATCTCCACCTCCAGCGGCCCGGGCGTTTCGACGCCTGAGACGGCTTCGATAGCCTTCGTGAGTTCCTCCGAGTTCTCCTCAGTTCCCGGAATCTCGCCCGCGAGAAAATCCGTCAGCCGCGCCCGCTTCTCTGCGCTGACATCGATCAGCCGGAAATAGGGCTGCTGTTCAGGAATCGGACGCCAACGGATGTGGGCTGGCCGGCGGTTGGGGTCGCCGCCGATCAGCCCGCGCCCGTCGTCATAGCGCTCAATGGCTTCTTGCTGCTGGCCAGGATCGACATCGAAGTCAGGCCGGCCGAGGGGGAGGGGGTGTGGCATGAGATGACAGGGTGACAGGGTGACAGGGTGACAGGGTGACAGGGTGACAGGGTGACAGGGTGA
>JAJTXO010000379.1 GCA_021463315.1 Caldilineales bacterium
CGGCTCGCAATGACCGGTGTGGTTGGCTGCTTGCAGGCTGGACCTCCATGCGCTGGGCGTACAACCGTCAAAGTCATTGCGAGGCGGCCGCCGCCGAAGCAATCTCGCGTTGCCGGGGCGCGGGATTGCTTCGCCGCAGACGGCTCGCAATGACCGGTGTGGTTGGCTGCTTGCAGGCTGGACCTCCATGCGCTGGGCGTACAACCGTCAAAGTCATTGAAGTTTCTGAGTAGCGGGTCGAGCGGCCAAAGGAGTTAGCGCACGCAGCTTCATCTGCACACGATTGGCTAAGTCGCACCCAACGCCAGCGAAGAATCCCCGTCCTGCCACCCAGGGGATTCTTCACTGGCGTTGCGCGCCATCAAGGCTCTTGTGTGATCGAGCTCGTTGCCTGCGTTCACAACGTTGTGTGCTGGACCCGTTCAGAATGACAGCGCGGGGGTGCTTTCATTGGACACATGGTGCCCAGCGTGCTATTCTTAAGCGCAGCGTAACTGCTCAGGCCGGTGTGACAGAGAGACTTCGGAAGTCACCGCCTCAACTTCAGACCGGGTCCTAAACCCCACACTACGTCCTTTCAACTGCTGCGGCGACTTCCAAAGTCTTGGGCTGAATAGCTACAGCGCAGCAAAGTATAACAGCCAGGAAGCAACCGATGGCAACAGCAACTGTATCCTCCAAGGGCCGGGTCGTCATTCCAGCCGACCTGCGCAAGAAATACGGCCTCGAACCCGGCAAGTTGATGATGGTCGTTGACTGCGATGGCGTGCTGGCTCTGGTGCCGGCGCTCGATGATCCCATTGCGCAGGCACAGGGCATGCTGGCCGGCGGCCCTTCCTTGACCGGCGCTCTGCTCAGAGAGCGGGCCGAGGAGCTGGCGCGTGGCGAGTGAGGATGGACGCTTCGTCCGAAAAGAGGTAGAGACAACATGCGATTATCCCACGCTTTCTTCCAAACCCTGCGCGACGCGCCGGCCGACGCCGAGCTGACCAGCCACAAGCTGCTGGCGCGGGCGGGCTTCATCCAGCCGCTGGGCGCGGGTATCTATTCCTACCTGCCGCTGGCCCGCCGCAGCATGGACAAGATCGAGGCCATCATCCGCCAGGAGATGAACGCCATCGGCGGCCAGGAGATCACCATGCCCGTGGCCCAGCCGGGCGACCTGTGGCAGCAGACCGGCCGCTGGGACGCGGCCTACCCCGAGCTGGTGCATTGGCGGGACCGCGCCGGCCGCGACATGACGCTGGCCATGACCCACGAGGAGGTGGTGGCCGACCTGGCGCGGCGTCAGATCAGCTCCTGGCGGCAACTGCCCCAGATGGTCTATCACATCCAGACCAAGTTCCGCGACGAGCCGCGCTCGCGGGGCGGGCTGATCCGGGTGCGCGAGTTCACCATGAAGGACTCCTACTCGCTGGACGCGGACGAGGCCGGCCTGGATCGGCAGTTCGAGGCCCACCGCGTCGCCTATCACCGCATCTTCCAGCGCTGCGGCGTTCCGGCCATCACCGTCAGCGCGGACGTGGGGATGATGGGCGGCAGCAAATCGGTGGAGTTCATGGCGCTGACGCCGGCCGGCGAGGACACGCTGCTGCTGTGCGACCAGTGCGGCTACGCGGCCAACCGCGAGGTCGCCGCCTTCCGCAAGCCAGCCCCGCCAGCCGAGGCGCTGTTGCCGGTCGAGAAGGTCGCCACCCCGCACTGCAAGACCATCGCCGAGCTGGCCGCCTTCCTGGGTGTGCCCGAGAGCCGAACGGCCAAGGCGGTGTTCTTTGTGGCAGAGGGAGGAAAGGTTATCTTTGCCATCACCCGCGGCGACATGGAGGTCAACGAGACCAAGCTGCGCCAGGCGATCGGGGCGACGGCGCTGCGGCCGGCCACCGAGGAAGAGATCCGCGCCGTGGGCGCCGAGCCGGGCTACGGCTCGCCCGTGGGCGTGCAGGGCGCGCTGATCGTGGTGGACGATCTGGCCGCGGCCTCGCCCAACCTGGTGGCGGGGGCCAATCAGGAGGGCTATCACCTGCGCCACGTGAGCTGCGGCCGCGACTACATCCCCGATATCGTGGCCGACATCACCGCGGCCCGGGGCGGCGATCCCTGTCCCACCTGCGCCAGCCCGCTGCACGCCCAGCGCGGCGTCGAGGTGGGCAACATCTTCAAGCTGGGCACGCGCTACTCCGTGGTGTTAGGCGCGCTGTACGACGATCCGCAGGGCGTCAAGCAGCCCATCGTCATGGGCTCCTACGGCATCGGCGTCGGCCGGCTGCTGGCCACCGCGGCCGAGCTGCACCACGACGAGTTTGGTCTGCGCTGGCCGGCCAGCATCGCCCCCTTCCAGGTTCATCTGGTGCTGCTGGCCAAGAAGGCGCCACAGGCCGAGGCCGAGGCCGACCGGCTCTATGCCGAGCTGTGGGGGGCCGGCGTCGAAGTGCTCTACGACGACCGCGAGGAGGCCAGCCCCGGCGTCAAGTTCGCCGACGCGGACCTGATCGGCCTGCCGCTGCGCATCACCGTCAGCGCGCGCTCGCTGGAGCAGGGCGGGGTGGAGCTCAAGCGCCGCGACCAGGCCGAGCGGCGCATCGTGCCGCTGGCCGAGCTGCTGGCGACCGTGCGCCAGGAACTGGCGACGCCAGCCTGATCCCAAAGCGACACCCTTTGCTGTCCACAAACCCCGGCCCTGCGCCGGGGTTTTGTTGTAGCTGGAAAGGGCGAAGTGAAACTGGTACTAATTTCCTATTGACGAAAGCCTGACTCTGTCACTACAATTTTGTAAGGATATTGTGACCGAGAGCGACGATCGGGCGCACTATCGCTCCCTTGGTCAGCCACTGCGCATGGACGCCCAACGCCTTTGTGACGATTCGCCTCCAATGCCAAGCCCGGATCAGGGGCAGGATGCCTCGACAATCTAGTTTCCAGTGATCTCAGCAGCAATGTTCATCAGCAGGAAGGATTTCCGCCCATGAGCTCGTTGAAAAGCCGCCTGTTTCGCACCTGTCCCAAGAGCGGTAAGATCGTCGGTGTGCGCCAGCCGGAAGGCTGGGCGCGCCTCTGGTTTCCGCTGATCGGCCTGGCCGCGCTGGTTTGGTTTGCGCTGCGGGTGCTGCCCAAGCCCAGCCGCGCGGCCTATCCCTGCCAGCGCGTGGCGATGCCATTGGCCTCCGGCTTCGTGCTCTGGCTGGCAGGCATCGGCGGGGCGTCGCTGGCCTTTCGCCACGCGCGCGGCCGCTTCCAGCAGGCGCGCTGGCTGAGCGGCGGCCTGGCGGTGCTGGTGGCGCTGTTCGGCGTCGGCTGGGCCCTGCTCAGCTTCCAGCAGGCCAGCCTGGCCAGCCCGCTGCCGGCGCAGGTCGAATACACCGCGCATCCGGCCAACCAGCCCATCGGCGTGGCCAAGGGGCTGGCGCCCGGCCGCGTGGTGTGGACGCACGATGCCCAGGTGACCACCTGGAGCGGCTCGACGACCGCCGCCGGCCAGCGCTGGTACGATCTGGTCAACCAGTCCAAGGCCACGGCGCTGATGCAGTCGGCGCTGACCAGCTACACAGGCGCGGCGACGACCGCCGATGCCTGGAGCGCCATCTTCCAGAGCTTCAACGGCGGGCCGGGCTACCAGGCGGGCGAAAAGGTCTTCATCAAGGTCAACCTGACCACCTCCTACTCCGACGGCTGCGCCGACGCCAACTACAACTGGACCATCACCTGCCTGGGCGGCGGGTCGCCGGCCGGCTGGACCTACATCGGCCAGTCACCGCAGGTGATGATCGCCCTGCTGGATCAACTGGTCAACGTGGTGGGAGTGGCCCAGACCAACATCACCATCGGCGACTCCTCCGGCCTGTGGGTCAACGAGCTGTACAACCCCGTCCACAACGCCTTCCCCAACGTGCGCTTCATGGACGCGCGCGGCGGGATGGGGCGCACCAAGGCCTCCCGCAGCACGGTTCCTCTCTACTGGAGCACCAGCGAGGCCAACGGCAAGAGCCAGGACTACATCCTGCAGCCTATCGTCGACGCCAAATACGTGATCGATCTGGCCATCCTCAAGGCCCACGAGCGCAACGGCATCACCGTCACCGCCAAGAACCACTACGGCTCGCTCAGCGGCGGCAACGGCGCCGCGACGGAGCGCAAGCCGCCGACCACGGGCTACTACAACCTCCACCTGCGCCTGCCGCTGGAGACCGACGCCAACGCCTGGCCGCAGCGCGGGCAGATGGCGCAGTACCGCCCGCTGGTGGACCTGAACGGCCACGCGCAGATGGGCGGCAAGACGCTGCTCTACCTGGTGGACGCCATCTACGGCGGCAAGGGCTGGGCTGGCGTGCCGTACAAGTGGTCCATGAGCCCCTTCAACAACAGTTGGCCGGGCAGCCTCTTCCTCTCCATGGACCAGGTGGCCATCGACTCGGTGGGCTTCGACTTCCTCAGCCAGCAGTGGCCCGATCTGGCGCTGGGCAACGAGGGGGTGCAGGACTATCTGCACGAGATGGCGCTGGCCAACAACCCGCCCTCGGGCACGTTCTACGACCCGGAGCTCGACGGCACGCGGCTGGCCAGCCAGGGCGTGCATGAGCACTGGAACAACGCCACCGACAAGCAGTACAGCCGCAACCTGGGCACGGGCAACGGCATCGAGCTGATGTACATCAATCTGCTGCAGACGCCGACGCCGACCCCGGTTCCGCCCACCGCGACCCCGATCCCGCCCACAGCCACGCCGACCTTCACCGCCACACCGGTTCCGCCCACCGCGACGCCGGTTCCGCCCACGGCCACACCGGTTCCGCCCACCGCG
>JAJTXO010000038.1 GCA_021463315.1 Caldilineales bacterium
GTGACGCAGCGTAAAGCAGCGTTCGGCCTGATTGACCTTGACCCGGTAGACGTCCATACCCTACTCGATATCATCGCGGCGGCTGGCGGTGACGTTGACCACAAGCGGCGTAAATGGTCTTACCCGGTGGAAATCAAGCCCCAGGTGCACGCGCTGGTCTCACAATGGGCGGCGGTGGCTGGTCTCGGTGGCCGGCTGGAAATAGATGCATGTAAACCCTACGGCACAGAACATGCATCTATTTCCAGCCCCCCCTTGTGTGAGCAAGATGCTTGGGCGGATATGCCCGAAGATCAACGGCGGTTGGCTCGGTTGCACATGCTAGACGAAAGCAACACAACCCGCAAACGGCCAATGAGAACTCAAATGTGACGCACCAACCAACCCCAACCCCTACTCCCCCAACCAACCCGCCCGATGGCGGGCGATTGGCGTTACTCGAAGAAGTCAACGCCCTGTGGCGTGAGACAAACAACCCCAAGATCGGCCTATCCCGTATGCGCGCAATCTATGGCCGGCTGGCTGAACTGCGCGCAGAACTCAACACCCTGGAGAACACCCCCAATGGCAACTCTTGACTTGGCAACCGAAACGGCCCGCATCGACGCGGCCCAGCGACAACTAGAGCATAGCGTTCGTGCCTACCAAGAAGCTCAGCGTGATTTGTTGGCCAGTGATGGCAAGACGCCCATTCACCAACCCGCTGAACACGCCCGGCGCATGACGGCTATCCAAGAAGCGTTTGCGGATCGCGTGGCCGTGGCGGCCGGCGTGGCTGATGGCGTGCTAGCCACGGTGGAAGCGATGCGGCTGTCTGAACACGCGGACCCCCTGGCAAGCCTTGACCTGGCGCAACTCTCCCTGGCTGGAGAGTATCGCCCGTTCGTGGCTGAGGACTGCGCGTCCATGCCCCTCGCCCAACTTGCCGGCCGGCTAGAATGGGCGGCGTCATCCCGTGACAAAGGCTTGCGCGCTGTCTATGCCCGTTACGGCGCGCAGCGCTGGCGCAAAGAGCTTACCGCGCAACCCCAACCGGCTGCCGTGCCCGAACTGCGGACGGCGCTAGAAAAGCTCGGCGCCATCGGCGCAGCTCGTGGCCTGACGCCAGAGATGGAAGCCCTACGCTTTGCGGCGGAAGCGCTGAAACGTAAATCCGCCTACGCGCTGTCAGGCAACGGGCGGCCGGCGTTGTCCCCCGTGGAAAGACTGTAACAGCCATCTAGCGGCCGGCGCTGCGGTTTCTCCTGACGTGGCGCTGGCCGGTTCCTGGCTGAAGGATGGCAACGGATGGAACCGAACGGCAACGGATTGACGCCCAAACAGCGGCGCATGATCGCTGAACTCCTCGCGCAGCCAACCCAACGGGCGGCCCTGGCTGCGGCCGGCGTAGGCGCTTCGACGTTGCACCGATGGCGCACCGAACCGGCGTTCGTGGATGCGTTGTCAGCGGCAAGGCGTGAGCTGTTTGCGGACGGCTACAACCAACTCCTCGGATACCAGACGAAAACGCTTGACGAATTGGCCCGGCTGGCGCTGGAAGCGGACAATGACGGCGTGCGCGTTCGTGCGCTCGTGGCCCTGGAAGCGGCAATCTGCAAACGTCACGAACTGCTAACGCTCGGTGACCTGGAGCGGCGCATTGCGCAATTGGAGCAATCCCAACCATGACGATTGCAATTCTGGCGCTGGTGATCGGCCTGGCGGCTGGCGTGCTGGCCGTCTTTCCTCCTCCCCGGTGGCGACGGTGACCACAGCACTACGTAGGCGCGTGCAAGCCCTCGAAGCCCAGCGGCGTGCTGAGCGTGACGCCCTGGCGTGGCCGGAGCTGTTGGCGGCGTGGCGCGCTGGACAAGATACCTTCGACTTTGCGGGCGGCGCGGCCTGGCGTGATATGGTTGCTGAGCGTAGGCGGCAAGTGATCGAAACCCTGGAGGACTATGGCGACGAAAGCCCTGTCAGCCCGTCTTGACGCCCTCGAAGCGCGTCGACGGCCGGCGCTGGTGATTGACGCGGTGGTGATCGGCGGCGCGCCTATCGTCGGCAAGGTGATTGTGATCGGTGGCAACTATGACAAGCAAAACACTGGCCCGGCGTCTTGAACGCATCGAAGCGGCGCGGCGGCCGGCCGGGAAGCTGTGTGTATGTCGCTGCGCAACGGTCAACCTGCGCGAGAACTTGCCCAGCGGTGAACACTTGCCCGATTGTCCAGCGGCGGCGGCTGGCCCTGCGGATCGCGTGATCGTTGTCACCTATGCGGACGGATGATTGATCTTGACGGCGCTGTAAACCTGCTGTGTGCTGTCCTGCGACAGTGGGCAAAAGACGCCCAACGGGACCCCCACGAGCTGGCGCTGCTGGCGCATTGGCTGGGCATGGAACCGGAAGCCCTGCGGCGCCTGTTGTCAACACCCCCACCAGAACGGCCCAGACGGCCCCTAGGGCGGCCCAGAGCCGTCTAGCTGAAGGTTATGAGCTATGCAACTCAGTGAAGCAATCGAGGCGCTTTGTTTGGCGACTTTGGCCGATGGTCGCAGCGAGCGCACAGCCGGCGATTATCGCCAGAAGCTAGGGGCGCTGTTGGTCTTCCTGGGGGACGTGGCAATCGACCAGGTGACTACAAACGACCTGCGGCGCTTTGTGGCTGACCTGCATAGCCGTGACAGCCGATGGGCAGACCATCCCAACAGACCCCAGACGGCGGGCGGCCTCTCCCCTGCCAGTGTGGCCGGTTATGTGCGGTCGGTCAAGCGCTTGTTTCACTTCCTGCAAGATGACGGCCTGCTGGCCAGCAACCCAGCCGCGCGGCTGAAGGGCAGCAAGCCCCAACGGGGAGAACCGAAGGGCATCAGCCGGGAAGACCTGCGGCGCCTGCTGAAAGCTACCGAAGGCGACGCACCTAACCTGGTGCGCAACCATGCCATGATCCTGTTCTTGGCTGACACGGGCGCCAGAGTCGGCGGCTTGGTCGGGCTGGCGCTGGCCGGCTTGGACCTGGTGAATAGAACGGCGCTACTGGTCGAAAAGGGCGACAAGGCGCGGCGTGTCCCCTTCTCGGAGGTCACAGCGGCGGCGCTGGCCAGGTGGCTGGTGCTGCGGCCGGCCGGCGGTGATACGGTCTTCTGCCATCTGGAGAGCGGCGCCAGGCTGGAAACCCAAGCCGTCAACCAGGTGCTGCGGCGCCTGGCTGCGACGGCCAAGACAACGGGGCCGGTCAATCCGCACAGCTTCAGACATGGCTTTGCCCGTGAGTTTATCATATCGGGCGGCGACATGGGCACGCTGGCCGACATTCTAGGCCATGCCGACATACAAACGACCTGGCAATCCTACGCCATATTCAAACTGGCTGAACTGCAAGCCAAACACGAACAGCATAGCCCCATTGCCAAGATGGGGCGGGAAGGTGAATTGTGAGTCTACAACACTCTGGATCAGTAAGTTGGGGTTCGAGTCCCTGCACCCCAGCCAGAGCACCCAAAAGCGACTAGCTGACTTACAAGCAGCTAGTCGCTTTTGTATTGGGCGCCTCCGAGGCCGGCGAGCTGCGGAGGTCAGCCGATCTTCGTGTGCTCCGCGCCAAGCCGACCAGCCGGCGGCGCCAGCTCCTTCACCAGCAACCAGGTCCCCCGCGCCAGAACATACCCCAACTTGCGGTCAATGGCGATCATCGGCAGGTTCTTGCTGTTGTGATGCGTGCGCACGGCGGCGACCTGCAGCACGTCGCGGGCATAGCGCAGCGCGATCACCTTGACGACCTGCGCCAGCTTGCGCCCGCGATAGCGTTGGTCTACCCCGGTATGCAGGTTGTAGGCGTGGTCATCGAAACGTGAGATCGCGCTCATCGCGGCCCAATCGCCGGTGGCTGTGTCGATCACAACCATCTGGCCGGCCGGCTTGTACCAGTCGGCCCGGCAAACGCCCTGCTGAAAGTCCTCGAACGAGGACCAGGAGGGGGCGCCGTCCGCGCCCAGCGTTTGCCGGTCGGTGGTATCGTTCAGCGCATACAGCTTGCGCTGCGCCTCTTCAGTATTGCCCAGGGCCGCCATCGAGGTGAAATGGAACCCTTCGCCCTGCAGGCGGGCGATGACAGCGTCGTAGGGCCGGTCGTCGAACGTTGTCAAGTCGAGACTCATCGCCAGCGCGTGCGAGCGCTCACTGAAGCCGCGATGCTCAGCAAACGCCCGATCTTGCGGCTGATCGTCCCAGACGCTGACGCGCAGCTCCGCGGCCCCGGCTGCCCCGATAGTCTGTTCCAGGTTGGCGTACAGGGCGCCACCGATCCCCTGCCCCCGCTCTTCTGGCTCAACAAAGAGGAAGAAAGTGGCCCGTTCGGACAGCAGACGATCGCGTTCCGCCCACCAGAAGCCCAGCAACTCGCCGTGCTCTGCCTCGGCCACCCGCAGGGTGATCCGCGCCTGCTCCGCGGTGTAGTATCTCCGCAGGCCAGGCTCCGTAGTAGTTTGGTCCTCCAGAAGCGAGAACCAGGCTGCAAGCTGCCCAAAATCATGATCCGGTTCGGCCGGACGCAGAACAAAAGATCGCATCCGATTTGCCCTCGCTTTCGTAGCTGATCAGCCCGCGGCGCCTGGCGCCGGAGCGGCTTCAACGGCTGGCTATCACACGTCGAAGTAGAGCTGTATCATGCACCTACTTTACGGGCTATCCACGAATTTGACAACTTTCCGAAAGCGTTAACCTGTCAAGAATGCCCCGAAATACAGATGATGGCGATCAGGAGCGAGGGACGCGCGGCATGGACGGTGGTGACGGTAGAGTTCCAGTGGCTGGACAGTGACTACCAGGGCGACCTTCTATTTGCCCAGATAGTCATTTAATGGCATAATTGCCACATGATCGAGGTTCTGGGTACCGATGAGTTCGAACAATGGTTTCTGGCCACTGCGCATCCAGAGCCGCGGCTGGCCGCTGCGTGTCTTTTACGCGTTTGACCCGTTGCGCCAGGCCGTGCTGCTGCTGGGTGGCGACAAGACCGGTGACAACCGATTCTACGTCACCATGATACCCAAGGTCGAGGCCATCTGGGTACAGTATTTGCGGGACATCAGTACGAATGCGTAAGCTTGACACGGCTCGTGAAATGAGGACTGAGACCATGACTGTGCATACCTGGCAAGAGATCAAAGCAAAGAAGTTTTCGCCTGACCAGCTTCAGCAGATCGATAACGCAGTGGAGCAGGAACTGCTGGAGATGGATCTGCGCGCCTTGCGCGAAGCGGCTGGACTGACGCAGGAGGAACTGGCGCAGCGGGTTGCTATCACCCAGTCGCAGCTATCCAAGCTGGAGCGCCGTGAGGACCACCGCATTTCCACCGTGCGCCGCTATGTCGCCGCGCTGGGCGGCGAGTTGGAGATCGTGGCGGTCGTGGATGGAAAGCGCATTCAACTGACTTCAGGGGTTTAGGGCGCGGCTATTCAAGCGCCCGGCCAGCACCGGCCGCTGGGTTCGATACCCGCCGAACTGCCGAATATCCTTATCCTTCAGCACGCGAAAGATCTCGCAGGGAATTCCGGCCCGTAGATGTCGGCCGGGTCCAGCCTGAACCGTATGTCCGGTTCCGGGATTGGCGAACCACTCGCGCACGGTGCGCACGGGGATGACCAGCTTGTCGGCCACGCTCTCGGCGGTGGGCCGGCCCCCGCGGAAGTCGAAGTAGGCTCGTAGAGCTTCAAGTTTCAGCGCGTCGATCTGGCGCTGGGAGATGAGGTTGCGGTCCATGTGTGTATCTCCCTTCCTGGCCGGTGATTGACCCAATTATAGCACGTCAACCATTCAACAAGCAATACCTTCGCAGATGCCAACAACAGATAACCAACAACAATCAGGGTACGTGCTCATTATCGACTTACCCTCTCGCTATCGTCGGTACCTCAGCACCGATCGCCAGCGCGTGTGCATACTCGCGCGCTGCTCTGTCGCGATCTGCGGTCCATGGCGCCGAAACCAAGTCACTGAGCTTCGACATATTCACCGGGCGGAGCACCACCAACGCGCGCCGGCTACTGAGAAGCGGGTCGCGCGCCTCAATCCAGGCCTCAGTGGCAGCCGTGTTCAGGGTTGGATACAGGATGGTGGCCTGGCCGACCGGTTCCTGGCTGAGCGCGTAGATCACCAACTGGTAAAGCATGTCACGCGGCAGCGGCTGCATCCACAGATCCCGGTACTTGGTATCGAGTATGGCTACAATCCTGGAGCCGTCGAGGGCCACAAAATCGGGCCGTGGAGAGGGTGCTTTGATTGCTCGGGGTCTGGGATCCAGGACGTACCTCAGCATGTCGCGCAGCCGATACTCGTCACGGATCGTGTAAACGGGCAGGAAGTCGTGCAGGAAGCGCGAGATCAGTGCCTGGAAGAAACGGTTCATGTCGAACAAAAAGCCGGGAACGATGACCCCTTCTTCGCTGCCCTCCAGCGCTGTGCCCTGCGATTCCACCAGCAGTTCGACAATAGCCAGCGCTGGATGATATGTCGCTGTCAGACGGTCACTGTGGCGGCGCACTTGCTGCAAGGTCTCTGCGGTCAAGCGTATGAAAGCCACCTGGTCTCCTAAGCGGGCTGCAAGCTTGCGCAGATGAACACGCAGTGACAAGTCGTGGGTCAGCTGTGCTGCCAGTTGCAGCCCCGCCAGGAGCACCTGGTTGATTAGCGTATCCTGCAGGCGGGGGTGGTGGATGCAAGGCAGCGACGACTGCGCCGTGCCGGCTCGTCCCGCCAGTTGCATGAAGTCAATCCTACCCCTGGGGCTAGCCAGCATCTCGTGACGACGTTCGTAGCGGCGATGGAGGCCGCGGGACAACAATTCCTCCGTCTCGGCTGCCAGCTGGTGGCACAACAGATCATGGAATGCATCAGGCTGGGCGCCCTGCTCTTGCGGCACGAACAAATCAAGGTGACGCAAACCATAGGTGTAACGCAACAGGCTGAGCAGCGGCATCCCCTGTAGCTTAGGCTGGATGGAAAGCTGAATCGGGCCTATGCGTAGACTACCGACGAACGATGTCGTCTCGATACGCAAACCACGACGTAACTCCAGCACGGATAATCTTCCACTTCGCGTCAATGCCTCAGCAAGTTGGCGCGCCTTGTCGTTGCCCAGCTCTAGGCCCGCCAGCTCAGGCATGGTTTCAGGCGATGCGGCATACCATTCGGTCAGGACGATAGGTTGCATACTGGCTACTGCTCACCTGAGCTTACTGTGTATTCATCGACGTTGGCCTGTTCGGGCACATCAGTCTGTTGGTCGGCATCGGCGGAAGTGGCCGCAATGGTGGTCGTAAGCTCAGGTGTGGGATCGAGAAGAGCAGCCCGCAGTACTGCCTGACGCGCAGGTTCAAACAACTCGTGCTTGATACGTTGGCTAGTCACATCGACTAAACCTTTCCCAAGGATCTTTTCCAGTTTTTCATAGTCTTCGTAGCAATACTCCTCGAGGAGCGGTAAGACATCGTCTTGAATGATGCGAGCTAGGTGAGCAAAATCGCTTACTGGCCTGCCATCGTCCAGCAGATACGCGTGACCGATTTGCAGGTTGCGGGCGTCGCGGCCGATATGGTCGCGAATGCGCTGATTGAGGGCATCCAGCCACGGTCCCAGAGGAATGCCATCGAGCACAGCAGCGCCCAAGATCGATCTATCAGGCATCAGTTCGACGAAGCCAAAACGACGGCGCAAGGCTGTGTCCAACAGGGCGATGGACCGGTCGGCCGTGTTCATGGTACCGATGACATACACGTTGTCTGGCACGCTGAAGAGCTCGCCGGAAAGCGGAAAAAGCACGGCCTGGTTGCGCTTGTCGCGCTCTAGGATGGTCAACAACTCGCCGAAGATGCGAGGGATGTCACCCCGGTTGATCTCGTCGATGATCAAATAGAAGCGCCGGGTGGGTTGGCCGCGGGCGTCGTCGCACAGTCTCTTGAAAATGCCCGCTCGTCGTTCGAAGGCAAGCTGCCCGTTGGTCAGCGTTGGACGATAGCCTTCGATGAAGTCTTCGTAGCCGTAGGCTGGATGAAACGTGCTGACACGCACCAGCGGACCGTGATCAGCGCCTTCACTGAGCACCACTGCGCTTTGCTCCGCATTGAGCTGATCAAAGGCCAGGCCAAACGCAGCGTAGGCCGCCAAATTCAGAGCCGTTCTCCTGGCCCAGTAGGTCTTTCCGGTCCCCGGCGGCCCATACAGGATCACCTGGCGCTTCCGCTCAAGCACGGCCTGTATGCGTCCTGGGATGCCGGCGAGTTCGGGCGCCTCGGGAACCGATTCCGGTTGGCGCTCAGGTGTGACTGTTTCCTTGGGCGGCGGAAGTTGAGGATAGAGCGCATGCCGCTCGACCTCGACCAGGTTAGCGAATGCTTTCATCTCGTGCAGCGTTGTGTCCAGCCCCTCTGGTTGCGGAGCTGTCCACTCTTCCAGCGAGAGCCATCCCAACGGGCGCCGGTGCGGACAATCGGAGCCAGGATGGTAGGTGTATGGCCCGCTCACCCTGCCGATCCCAAGCACGGTGGCGCCGTCGGAGGCAACGATCAAGTCGCCTTTGCCAACAGCCGCAACGAAGTTGAAGACCTCCTGTGTGACCTTACCAGCCGCCTGGCCCGAGTAATGCTTTTCCACCAGCCTCCGAACCCGATCCTTGCCTTCTCGATTGCGCTCGATGGCCGACAGATCGCCCAGATCTGGCCAGCCAATCGCTGCAGATGCGCTATCTTGCATCATCTCCCATCGATTGTGAGACGCGTCTGTGCTGCCGATCTCTACGCGCCAATAGCTGTGTGGCGTTGGGTTGAGCTCATTGAGGATTTTGGTCAAGTTGCTGATCGAAGAGCCCAACTCAGCGGCGATGGCCATGAAGCGTCCCGCACACACAAATCGCCCATCCACCGATGGTGGGATTTGGAGCAACTTGATCAAGTGAAAACGCTGGTAGGTGAGATTGTGGTAATCGTCGAGCTTGTCCGGGCAGAGGAGGCTGAAGTATTTGTGGCCCCATGCAGTGTTGCTCACATCGGGGGCCAGCCGATCCAGATCGCTCTGCAAGCGAGCATATTGGGCATCGTCGCCTCCTGGGGGCATCTTCTCGAGCAATTCAACGCCAGCCAGTAGCTGATCACGGTTGCGGCGGGCAATTCCGATGGCATCCTGCACCGGAACTTCCTTCTGTGACGTTGGATGGCCTTTCATCCATGCGCCAGTCTCGGCGCGGCGGTAGATGCCGAACTTGAGCGCGCTGCCGCCGGCAATGCTCCCGAACTGGAGGGTGGGAAACTCGTCGTCATTCTTGAACTCCAGCCAATAGACCAGGCTGTCGCGATTGCCGTGTTCATGCATCGCCGTCAGCAGCGCCTCGCCGCCGAGGTTACGCAGCACTTCAGGCCCAAAGCGCCGGCGGAAGGTGTCGTAGTAGCCCTGAAGCTTTGCTGTGGACAGCAGCTCGCCGCTGGCCAAACGCTGTTCATGGTGTTCTCGCAATCTGGCTGCGACTTTCTCGTCAAGAATCATGCTGCTTGCTCCCTAGTATGGAATAAGTTCCGTTGAAGATTGACTTCAACCATCTTGCTCTTGGTACTGAATACGACGCAACGTCCCGGCCGCCATCAGCCGCCCAAAGTGATCGACCACCCGTCCAGGCAATTCGCCGCCCTGGATCAGCACGCCCAGTTCCATGTTGAGCGCCAAGGCATAGCCGGTCAGGTTGGCGCTGGAGATGAAGAGCAGCTTGTCGTCGGCGACGGCGCACTTGGCGTGGAGCGACGCTGGCTTGCCGCCGGGGCCTACCGGCCGCTGGTCGAGCGGCCAGATGTACAACTGCGCCAACCGGCCCACGTCGCTGCCCAGCACGCGGATGGTGTCATAAGCCAGGCGCTGGCCGCCCGGCTCGGGCGCCTCCAGGCAGATGCGCAGCCGCACCCCCCGCCGGCCGGCAGCGATCAACGTCTGGACGACGTCTTCGATCTGGTAGACGGCGAAGCTGACCACCAGCAGGTCGCGCTGGGCAGCGTCGATGACCTGCAACAAGGCCTGGTCGGTGCGGCGCATGGGGATGCTGGGAGTGTCGGGTCCCGTCCACACCAGCTCCATTGTCTGCTCGCGACGAGTGCGCTCGGCCGCCGCGGCCGCAGCCAGCAGGGCCAACGCCACGCTCTCCGACGCAACGTGCGGTGCGCCGTGTTGCCAGCTGGCCAGGAACTCGTCGATCAAGTTGCGAAACCTGGGCTGCGGGACGCCGGCCAGCATCCGCAGCCGGACCTGGGGCCAGGGTTCCGCGCCGTGGGATGCCAGCGCAGCCGCCATGTCGCGTATGACGCTGGCAGAGAGCTCGGCCGCCAAACGAACTGCCTCGGCGGCGATGGTGTCATGTCCGGTCGGCATCAGGCAGCCACCTCGAAGAAGGCCAACTCATCCCGCTCCACCGTGCGCACCAACACCGAGCGGTCCAGGTAGCGGTTGCCGCTTTCGCAGGAGGTCTCAGGCGCGAAGAGGCAGGCGTGGCAAGCTGCGGCGTGCAAGGTGATGCCGCGCAGGCTGGGCTCGTGCTCGGCGCACAGCGGGTCGGAGGCACACAGTTGGGCATCGCGCAAGGCTGCCAGCAGGTGGCGACGCAGCTCGTCCGGCTCGCCGAGGCTAACCAAGCCGCCCAGCGTCCCCTCGCTGTCGGGCGCGGCGGTGTAGAGCAACACGCCGGCCATGGGCGGCCCGTCGCCGGCTCCCGGGTTGCGGGAGTAGATGCGCTCGCGCAGGCTGGCCGCGGTATAGCCGCACTCCAGCACCAACTGGCGCATCAGTGCGTGGGCCAGGGAGTGGATCAGCACGAAGCGCAGGCCAGGGAAGTGAGCCTCCGGATTGGGAATGAAGCGCGCCTTGCGCCAGGCCAGGTGAGAGCTGCTGAAGGCCTCGTCCCAGATCTGGATCGACCGCTGGCCCAGCCAGGCTTGCAGGGCATCCTCCCGAAACTGCAAAAAGATGCCCTCGCCACGCACCTCGGCCGCCGGAACCCAGACCGGCTTGCTGCGGCTGATGGGCATGCGCCGCGCGGCGGCCGTCGGGTCGTCGCCCCACTCGCCGGGCGCGTCCAGACGGGTGAAGCCAAGCATGGCCCGCACCTCGCGCATGCGCTCCACCAGCACCACCCGCTCCAGGAGCCCCTCGAAGCCGGCCGGCACCGGCACTACGCGCAGACGCAGGTCAGGGCTATCGACGTGGGCTTCGGGATGGCTGAACAGCTCCCATTCGGGCTGCTTGAGGTCCAGCGTGCCGCTCTCTTCCTCGCCAGCGGCGATCTGCTGCTGGCGCCGCTCGACGGCCTGCCAGATCTCCAGGCTGCTGTAGCCGTAGAACTCGCTCAGCATACCGAAACCGCGGAGAAGATCGACGTTTTGCAGGTTCTGCGCCTGCTTGAGTGTGGCCCAGTGGCTCTCCACCAATTGATCCAGGCGGGTGGATGCGGTGGGGATGGCCAGGGTGGTGAGCACGTCGGGGAACCAGAGGTTGGAGGAACCCAGCAAGATGGCCTTGGCCTGCTCGGCGCAAGGATCCTCGTCGAAATCGCGCAGGTGGGGGCGCCGGCCGCGGCACAGGGGCATAGTGGCCTTGCCGGCTTCACCAAAGGCCTCGGACATGCGGCGGCGTGCCCCGCAGGTCTCGCAGCGCACTTCCAGATCGCGCGCCTCACCGGCCAGACCATACTCGATCAGGCGCAGCATTGTCCGGCAGTCGGTGGGGCCGCGGTGTGCGAAGCTGACCCACGGGAAATCGTCCAGGTGACCGTTGCGGCAGGCGACCAGGAAACGCGCCGGCACAGCCAGCGGCTTGTTGGCCTTGTTGCAGTTGACGTGGATGTAGCGGGTGCGCTCCGGGTGATAGGGGTCGTCCTTGCGCTCGAACAGCCCGCTGCTCAACGGCGCCAGAAGTTGGCAGCGCGGGCAGAGCAGCCAGCGGGGGAAGGTGGCCACGGGTACGCCAATGCGCGCAGCCTCGCCGAAGGGATCGAACGAACCGCCGATTTCAGGCATCACGGGCGGTGAGAGCAGCTTCTGCACCTGCGGCCCCAGCCGTTGGCGCACGGCCAACAGCAGCCGCTCCTCGACGATCTCGCGCGCCACGCCAGGGTCGGGCCGCCAGTCGTCCAACCCCATGACCAGGGCCGAAATGGCCGGCAGATCGACGATAGCGCCGACGCCGTAGGTGAACATCAGTTGGGTCGGGCGCAGCTCGCCCACTTTGGTCCGTTGTGGCGCAGTCATTGCTCCACCTCCTCAGCGGGCGCTATCCCCGGACTGGGTGACGCCGCTGTCTCACCTTGCCAGGCGCGGCACTCGTCGCGCTCCATGCCGTAGTCGTCCAGGATCAAGTTGACTGTGGGCTCCACGTCGCGCAGGGAGTTGAGGCAGGTGAAGGTCTGCCAGGGCCCGTCCCCCGGCGCCTGCAACAAGCCCAGGGTAGCGCCGTCGAGCTGGGTCTGATAGCCCAGCCGCGCGCCAACGCCGGCCGATGCCTGCGCCTGCCATTTGTCCAAGCGCTTGGCCAACGCTGCGCGTACAAACGCCTCAGTGTCGTTGCCTTCGAGCTGGCTTGCACGCCAGGCGATCTGCTCCACTGCGGCCTGCACCAGCGGGTCATGGCGGTTGAAGCGACCCGCGGCCGCGTTGTCGTTGTAGCACAGGTTTTGCAGCCGCACCAGACTGGCCAGCACCGCGCTCAGGCCACGGTTGATCGCGCCAGCCGAGAAGGGGGTCACCGACAGCGCCTCGATGTTCTGATAGAAGGTGGCGTGGTAGTGGCCGAAGCGCTCGTAGTGGCTGATGTCGCGCGGCCGGGTCCAGTTGTACACCGCGCAGACCAGGCCGGGGAAATGGCGGCCGACACGGCTGCTGGCCTGGATGTACTCGGCGGTGGTCTTGGGCTGGCCGGCGACGACCATCAGCCCCAGCCGGCTGACGTCTACGCCCACCGAGACCATATTGGTGGCCAGCAGCACGTCGATGGGGAAGCGCGCGCTGTCCTCGCCCTTGCTCTGGCGGCGCGCGGCCTCGGCGGCTGGGTCGAAGGGAGTTTCCAGGCGGTCGAGGATGGCCGGGATGTCGGCCGCACTGAGGCGCGAGGTCAGCTCCTTGACCGCGTAGGGGCTGAGGAGGCGGCGGGCCAGGCCGCGGCGGTCCATACGGTGCAGGCGGGCGCTGATGCTGTCGTCCACGGCTCGGCGCATGCCGCCCAGATCGCGCAGTGCGTTGAAATAGCCCACCAGCGTCATCCAGGGGTCGGCGTCGCGGCCATATTCCTGGTAGAGCTTCTGCGCCGCGGCGAGGTAGGCAGTGTAGGTGCGGATCAGGGCGGTCTTGTGGCGCACGCCGGGCGCGTAGATGCCCAGGTAGCGCCGGCCGGGATGGGCCTGGCTGGGCGGCGCCTGGTGGGCGAAGAAGTTATCCCCTGCGTCCAGGCCCGGCGGCGGGAAGATCTCGACCTGGCGCAGGAAAAGGCTGTGCACCTGGCCGGCGGCGCGGCGCACCGTGGCCGTGGATGCGATGACCTTGGGCCGCACCTGCACGCCGTCCACCTGCCAAGAGGCCAGTTGATCCACCGCGGTCTCGTACAGCCCGACCAGCGTGCCCAGCGGCCCGCTGATCAGGTGCAGCTCGTCCTGGATGACCAGGTCGGGCGGACGCAGCCGCTGGGCCGGCAACGTGCGCGCCTGGGGCAGCCCCAGGCTGGCCTTGGCTGGATGCGTGTCCGTGTCCTGGACTTCAGGCGAGCGGTAGCCGTGGCGCTCGCAGTAGCCGTCCACCTGGCCGAAGAGCATGGCGGTGCGGCCGTTCCAGGGCATCTGGGCGAACTTGTCCACGGTGGCGATCAGCAGGGTGGGCAGGCGGCGGTAGATCTCCTCGTCCACCACCAGCGCCGGGATGCCCTCGCTGGGGCTGCGCCGCTTGCTGAACTCGCACTGGCCCAGCGGATCGCCGCAGTAGATGACCGTCCGTCCGGCGCCGTGCTCGAACCTGGTCACCTCGATATGCTGGCCGGGGTTGATCGGAGCGCCGCACCAGGGGCAGTTCGTAAGCTGGTAGGGCGTACCGCCGGAGAAATGGCCGCTGTGGCGCAGTTGCTTGACCGCCTCGGCCGCGTCCTTGGTCCAATTGGGGGTGCTGCGCTGGCCCACCCAAAGACCCAGGCGGAAAGGCTCGTCACCCCACAGCGCCGGCTGGCTGCGGCGGATGTGTTCGCAGGCACAGATGAGGGCGGCGGCGCGCTGGAACTGCTGCAAGGTCAGCAGGCGCAGGGTGTAGCGCATCAGAACGGCCACGCCGGCATGGCCGGAGCGGCCGCCCATCTCTCCTTGCAGGCGGCGGATGGCCATGGCAAAGGCGGCCACGCCCAGATAGGCCTCGGTCTTGCCGCCGCCGGTGGGGAACCAAAGGAGGTCGGCGAGGGCGTGGTCGGAGGAAGCGGGGAGCGGGGAGCGGTCGGAGAGGGTGCGCTCGGGGTGGGTGGGGGTAGCAAGGGCGGGGAGGTTGAGTAATAAGAAGGCAAGCTGGAAAGTACGCCAGGAGCGGTTGGCAGGCTGGTCGATGGTCTCCCGGTCGGCCGGCTGGCCCTGGCGCACGCGCGCAGCGGCCACAGTGTGGGTGCGCTGCAAGGCCATGGCCTGGTTGGCGAAGCGGAAAGCCTCGGCGGCCTGCGGGTCGGCGTCCAGCAGGGCGATGCCGGCCTCGATGCGGGCCAGGGTGCGACGGGCCTGAGCCAGGGCAGCCTGGGCGACGTCGCGGTAGGGGGTGAGGGAGGGATCGGCGGAAGGGAACTCAGAGGAACTCGGAGGAACTGGAGAGAATCCGGCAGAAGCTGGCGGGATGAGAGCGGACTGATGGCTGATCCAGGTGGCGTAGGCGGCGGACAAGGGCGCGAGGTGGGCGGCAAAATGGCCATCCGGGACCTGGCTGAGGGTCTGCATGTCCAGGGTCAGACCGGGCACGTCGCGGGGGAGGGTCTGGCCCAGCTCGTAGGTGGGCGCAACGACGGTGCGCAGGCGGACGGCGCGGTTCCAGGCGTCTGGGGCTAGGTCGGCCTCCACCGCGACGCCGTGGCCCACGGCGAACTCAACCTGGCGGCGGTAGCGCATGGCCATGGCCTGCTGCTCCGGGTCGGGGTCGGCCTGAGGCAGGGGGCGGCGCTGGAAGATGGCCGCGCTGTCGGGCGCTTCGACCACCAGCTCCGGTTGGAAGAGCCAAGCTGTGTCCTTGCCCTTCTTCGGCTCTTGCTGGCCGTTGACCAAGAAGAGGGTGAC
>JAJTXO010000380.1 GCA_021463315.1 Caldilineales bacterium
GAGGCTGCCTAGCACCACCCGGCCGGCCGTGACCGAGATGGTCACGAAGAAGCTGTTGAACAGCCAGCGTCCGACCGGCATCTGGACGGCCGGGTTGTTGCCCAGGACCGTGTTCCACGCGTCGAGCGACACGGGGTCGGGGACGAGCGACATCGGGTTCTGGGCCGCGTCGGGGTCGGTCTTGAACGAGGTGACGACCTGAATGACGAACGGCCCGAGGTAGAGCAGCAGGCCGACCAGGGGAAAGACCGCCACCAGCACCATGGCCAGCACGGCCGCGAACAGATCGCGCGAGCGGGCGCGAATATCGCGCCAGGTCCAGATGATGATGGCCAGCCAGAAAGCCAGCACAAACGCGCCGCACACGGCCACCAGCACTTGCAGCACGGAGCCAATAGCGTTCGAGATTTGACCAATATCCATTGCGAGAGAACCTCTTCGTCTTTGTCATGCTTTGGGACGCCGCGGCATCCCTGGGCAGGTATGCGGGCGTCAGAACCGGGCCATTATAGCGCAACGAAACCCATTGCACGAATCGCCGGCTTTGGCCGAATAGACTTCGGAAGTGGCCGAGCGCCTGGAGTCTGAGTTGGTTCAGCGCGCGAACCGGCCACTTCCGCACAGACTTCGGAAGTGGCCGAACGCCTGGAGAGGGCCAACTGCGACGGCTACGAGTTGGTTCAGCGCGCGAACCGGCCACTTCCGCACAGACTTCGGAAGTGGCCGAGCGCCTGGAGTCTGAGTTGGTTCAGCGCGTGAACCGGCCACTTCCGAAGTCTCTGTCTTGCTCGTCGTCCGAATCGCCAGCCAGCAACACCTCGCGGCCGCGGCCTCCGCCGTCGTCCGGCCCCACGTAGCCATCCGCGGCCATGCGCGCGATCAGCTCGGCCGCCCGGTTGTAGCTGACCCGCAGCTTGCGCTGCAGCCAGGAGGCGCTGACCCGCTCCTGCCCCTGCACCAGGTCCAGCGCGCGCTCGTACTGGTCATCCTGATCCTCCAGCGCGGCCATCAGCCCGGTCCAGGGATAGCGCGGCTGATTCGGCGGCAGCTCCGGCGCGGGCATGGCCTGCTTCCAGAACTCCACCAGCTTTTCGATCTCTTTCTCGGCCACAAAGCAGCCCTGGATGCGATCCAGCCGGGCGCTGTCGGGACGCATGAAGAGCAAGTCACCCCGCCCCAGCAGCTTCTCCGCGCCCGGCGTGTCCAGGATCACCCGGCTGTCCATCTGGCTGGTGACGGCGAAGGCGATGCGGGCCGGGAAATTGGCCTTGATCAGCCCGGTCACCACATCCACGCTGGGCCGCTGCGTGGCCACCACCAGATGGATGCCGGTGGCGCGCGCCATCTGCGCCAGCCGGCAGATGTAGTGCTCCACCTTGTCCGGCGCGGCCAGCATCAGGTCGGCCAGCTCGTCGATCACAAAGACGATGCGCGGATAGGGCTCCAGGCCGCGCCACTCGGCCGGCTTGTTCTTGCGATCGACCTTGCGGTTGTAGTCCTTGAGCTGGCGTGCGCCGACCTGTGAAAAGCTGCGGTAACGCTCGTCCATCTGCAAGGCCAGCCAGGTCAGCGCGCCCACCACCTGATCCACATCGGTCACCACCGGGGAGATCAGATGCGGCGCGCCGTTGTAGGAGGGCAGTTCCACCCGCTTGGGGTCTACCAGCAGCAGGCGCAACTGGTCGGGGCCATAGTTGAACAGCAGGCTGCAGATGATGCTGTGGATGCAGACCGATTTGCCCGAGCCGGTGGCGCCCGCGATCAGCAGATGCGGCATCGCGGCCAGGTCCGTCGCCACAGGCTGGCCGGACACATCACGGCCCAGCGCGATGGTGAGAGCCCCCTTGATCTGCGAAAACTCGGGCGACTCCAGCACCACGCGCAGCGGCACCAGATCCGAACGGCTGCTGGGCACCTCGATGCCCACATAGCCTTTGCCGGGCACAGGCGCCTCGATGCGGATGGTGGGCGCCTCCAGGGCCAGCGCCAGATCGTTGGCCAGGGAGCGAATGCGGCTGACCCGCACCCGGCGCTGCACCGTCTCGCCGCCCTGCCCGCGCCGCGCCAACGTGCCCGGCCTGACGCCGAACTGGGTCACCGTGGGGCCGACGTTGATATCCACCACCTCCACCGGCACGTTGAAGCTGGCCAGGGTCTGTTCGATGATCTGCTTCTTGTAGGCCAGATCGGCCGCCTGGCCCGGCTTGGCCGCGGCCAGCGCCAGCAGGGTCAGCGGCGGCAGCGATTCCGGCCGCGGTTGGGCCGGCAGGGGAGGAGGCTGCGGCCTGGCTGGCGTGCGGCGCGGCTTCTTGGGCAGCGGCGGCGCATCGCCGACAATCGATGGCCGCTCATCCAGGCCAGCCGGCCGGGCCGGACGCGGCGCAGGGGGCGGGGCAGGCGGCGCTTCGGGCGACTCACTCTCCTCCAGGGGGTCAGGCAGCAGATTCTGCAGCCAGCCGCCCGCGCGCCTGGGCAGGCCCGACCAGTTGACCGCCAACAGATCCAGCGAACGCAGGATCAGCCACAGCCCCAGGCCGGCCAGCGCGACCAGCAGGCCGGTGGTCACCAGATCGCCCAGCAACTGGCTGGGCAGCGAGCCCAGCAGCCAGCCGGCCAGCCCGCCTCCGTCGCCGGCCAGGGCGTGCTGCCAGGGATCGTCGCTGGCCGACCAAAGATGGCTGAGCCCCAGGCTGGCCATGAACAGCAATCCCAGGCCCGCCAGCCCGCGGCCGATGCGCGGCCAGGGCAGCGCGCCGCGCAGGCCGACGCGCTGCGTGCCCTGGCGCGCCAACGCGGCCAGCGCGCCGAGCAGCAGCGCCAGCAGCACGGGCAGCGCGGCCCAGCCGAAAAGCTGGCTAAACAGGCTGGGCTGGTCCCCTTCTGCGCGCAGGTGGTCGGCGATCAAAAGGCCCACCGCGATCAGGCCGATCAGCGCGATGATCTCGGCGTTGGCTGCCAGGGCGCGCCGCCAGGCCGGCTGGGTGGGGGCCGGTGAACGTTTGCGGGCTGGCTTCGGCTTGGCCGGACGCGGGGAGGGCTGGCTCATGACAGGCTGCTGAAGCGGCAGCGGCGCCGGCGGGGCAGGTGACTGCATGCTCCGCTGGCGCCGCTGAATGAGAGATGGCGGCGTCCGGCACTGGGACGCGCTCACGGGTGAAGGATCAAAGCGCCGCCGTAGGGCCGGACGTCGATCCGCAACTAGCGAGCTGGCACGGCTGTGCTCAAGCTGGCTTGCAGCGGCGCCGCGCGCAGGGAAACGCGCGCCTGGCGCAAGCTCAATCCAATGCGCCGGTGGTCGGCTTCCACGCTGAGAATCTTGACATCGACATGCTGGCCCTCGCGCAAGACGTTGCGCGGGTGCAAAAACGTTCCTTCGGCCAGCTCGGAGATGTGAATCAGCCCCTCGATGCCGTCGGCCAGGCGGACAAAAGCGCCAAAGCTGACCACGTTGGTCACTTCGCCGTTGACGATCTCGCCCGACTGGAAACGCTGGGCCACATCGCGCCAGGGATCGGACTGAAGATGCTTCAGGCTGAGCTGGATCTTGCGCTCGGCAGGGTCGACGTCCAGCACATACACCTGGACCTCGTCGCCGGGCCGGACCACGTCGCCAGGGTAGTTGACGCGTCCCCAGGACAGCTCAGAGATGTGGATCAATCCCTCGTAGCCGCCCAGATCGACAAAGGCGCCGAAGCGGCGCAGGTTGCTGACGCGGCCGGTGAGGGTGTCGCCGGTCTTGATGCGGGCAAAGAGGCTTTCGCCGCGCTCGGCCTCGCGCGCGATGCGCTCCGACAGGATCAGGCGCGCTTGTTGCCGGTCGATCTCGATCACTTGCAGCTTGAGCTCTTGATCCAGCCGGCTTCTGAGCGCGTCTTCGCGCTCGAAGGGATCCGCAACGCCGGGAAAGTCCACCAGATGCGAGCTGGGGACGAAGCCGATGAGGTCGCCGAACTGCACCAACAGGCCGCCGCGATTGTTGCCGATTACCCGCAGATAGCAGCACTCCTTTTGTTCCAGAAGCTGCTCAGCCCGCGGCCAATCGCCCTGAACTTCAGCGTGTTCGTGGCTGTCGGGGTAGTGCGCCTCCGCGCGATTGTTGCCGATCCAGGGCGGCGGATCGACCAGGGCCGCGACCTCGCCCTGCTGCATCAGGGCATCCCAATAGCCATCGGTTTGGTCCGTGGCCGGTGCTGGATTCACAGCATGTCCATTATGGCTTCTGACGCCATTGTTCAGGCGAAACATACGATATCCTTCCTCTCCAATGAAGACTATCGAAGTAGAGACATATTGCACAATTATATGAAGATTGAAAGGCTTGTCAAAACCCCCGGGCCACTCCAACGGGCTAAGCGGAAAGACTCCAGAATCGAGGGCCCAACGACGTGGATGTCTTCAAGAAAGGTGGCCAAGCCCAAACGACTTCCTCCGCGATTTGCCACAATGCAGCACCTGTGTTATTCTCTGCCAGTAGCTGTCAGGGTGTCGGCACTTGTAGATGTCAAGTATCGACTCAAGTGTCCGGCGCCGCCCGGCATAGTTACCTCGGTCCTATCAAATCCTGACAAGGAGGCACGCACAGTACTATGGCTCAAATCAATAGCACCAGCATGGTCCAGTTCTGCGCGTGCGCCCCAGCTTTGCCACGGGGCTAGAGTTCCTCGCACCCCCCTCGACGGTGGCGGCCACGGAGCGCACGACGCGTATACCCGTGGTCGTTTTGATTCCAGAGATAGTCTGCCAACGACTGACAGTCCTCAGAAGGACTGTCAGTCGTGCGCACACAGCGGCCACG
>JAJTXO010000381.1 GCA_021463315.1 Caldilineales bacterium
CGATTGATACTCTTCGCGGTGGCTGCCGCAACGAGAGCCGCCACGACGTCGTCGACATAGACATAGTCGCGCGTTTGCCGACCATCGCCAAAGACGACGATTGAGCCGCCGCTCAGGGCTTGTTTCAGGAAGCGCGGTACGACCGGCGCGTGGGAAATAGGCAAGCTCTGGCCCGGCCCATAGGCGTTGAAGACGCGCAAAGCAACCGTCTCCATCCCCCACAACGCGCCGATCGTGTGGATATACTGCTCGGCCGACCACTTACTCACGGCGTAAGGGTTATCAGGATGAGGCGTAACGTCCTCGCGGACAGGCTGCCGGGGCTGGTGATCGATCGCTACGACCGCGTGCTGGTGCTCAAGCTGTACAGCGTAGCCTGGCTGCCACATCTGCGGGCCGTGCTGGCGGGGCTGGACAGCGCCGCGCCGGCTGATGCGGTCGTGCTGCGGCTGAGCCGCGCGGTGCAGCGCCAGGCCGAGGCCCTGCACGGTCTGACCGACGGGACGACGCTGGCCGGGACGCTGGCGGCCAACCCGGTCATCTTTCGCGAGAACGGCCTCCTGTTCGAGGCCGACGTGCTGGACGGCCAGAAGACCGGCTTCTTTCTCGATCAACGCGAGAACCGGGCGCGGGTGGAGGGGCTGGCGGCCGGCCGGGAGACGCTCAACGTCTTTGCCTACACGGGTGGCTTTTCGCTGTACGCAGCGCGCGGCGGCGCGCCGGCCGTGCTCAGCCTGGACAGCAGCGCGCCGGCGCTGGCCGCGGCCCGGCGCAACTTCGCGCTCAACCGCGACCTGCCCGCGGTGGCTGCCGCCCGCCACGAGCTGCTGGTCGCTGACGCGTTCACGGCGCTGGCCGGGCTGGCCCAATCCGGGCGTCGTTTCGATCTGGTGGTGGTCGATCCGCCCGCCTTTGCCAAGCAGCAGGCGGAGATTCCGGCCGCGCTGAAGTCCTATCAACGTCTGGCGGAGCTGGCGCTGGCTGTGCTGCGGCCGCGCGGCACGCTGGTCATGGCTTCCTGCTCCAGCCGCGTCAGCGCCGACGATTTCTTCGCCGCGGTGCGCCGCGGAGCTGCCCGCGCCGGAAGGCTGCTGCACGAATTTGCCCACACAGGCCATCCGGTCGATCACCCCATCGGGCTGGCCGAGGGCGCCTATCTGAAGGGGCTCTATGCGCAGGCCGACGAAGCGGCCGCGTCAAGCTGGCGCGATGCCGGGTCTGGGCTATAATGGCTGCGGTGTGGCCGCTGGCCATCGATGCTGCGCAACGCACAAGAGGAACCATGAACAACCAGAGCACTGATCCCGCGGCCGTACGCAACGCGGTGTTGAACGAGTTCTTCGGGCTGCTGGGCATCGCCGAGAACCATCCGTTGTACGCGGCTGCGACGCGTCTGCTGGCGCCAGTCATTGGGCGTTTCGCCAATGTGGTGGCCGAGTTCGATGCCAAGGTGGATCAGCTCGGCCTGCCGGCGGCGATTCGCGGGCTGCTGTCGCATTTCGTGGATGGGGTGACGGCCATCGGCGTCGATCAGGTGCCCGCCACTGGCCCGCTGCTGCTGGTCTCCAACCACCCCGGCGCCTACGATGTGTTTGCCAGCCTGGCGCAGTTGACGCGCAACGACATACGCGTGGTGATCAGCGAGATCTCAATTGTGCGCCATCTGCCCGCGGCCTATCCGCACTTCATTTTGACCGGCGACACCGATCACAGCCGCATGGCTGCGGCGCGGGCCGTGGTGCGCCAACTGCAGGCGGGCGGCGTGGTGTTCATCTTCCCAGGCCGGCTGGTCGATCCGGATCCCGCCTTCATGCCGGGGGCGGACTCGGGCCTGCCGCGCTGGTCGCCCAGTCTGGAGCTCTTCCTGCGCCGCGTGCCGGCGACGCGCGTGGTTCCCATCGTAGCCAGCGGTGTGCTGTCGCCGGCCTGGCTGCGCAGCCCGGTGACCTGGCTGCGGCAGGACCCGGTGGACCGGCAAAAGGTGGCCGAAGCCTGCCAGGTGGTGCAGCAACTGCTCCTGCCCGGCAGCCTGCACTTCCACCCGCTGATCACCTTTGGCCCGCCGCTGCTGGCGAGCGATCTGCTGCGCCCGGACGCGCCCATGCGCCCCTTGCAGGCCATCGTCGAGCATCAGCGCACCCTGCTGCTGCTGCACCTGCACCTGCGCGCCGCGGGACTGGCGCCCTGACCTTGGCGAATACCTGGCGAAAGCGAGGCAATGAACAATGATCACCGATTTCAATCCGCGCACTGGGGGCGTTGCGCAGGCCTTGCTGGCCCTGCTGCTCATGGCGGGGCTGCTGGCTGGCTGCGGCCGGCCGGCCCAGCCCGATGTCGTTCCTGCCCAGCCGCTGGCTGCGCCCACGGCAGAGACTGGGGCCGCCGATGAACCCGCGCCGGCCGCCAGCAGCCAGGCCGAGACTCCGGCCGGCTGGTGGAACGATGCTGTCTTCTACGAGGTCTTCGTGCGCAGCTTTCAGGACAGCGACGGCGACGGCATCGGCGACCTGCAAGGGCTGATCGACCGGCTGGACTACCTGAACGACGGCGACCCCACCACCACCGACGACCTGGACGTGACCGGCATCTGGCTGATGCCGGTGGCCCAGTCGCCCAGCTATCACGGCTACGACACCACCGACTACACCACGGTCGAGGAAGACTACGGCAGCAACGAGGATTTTCGGCGGCTGATCGAGGAGGCGCACCGCCGCGGCATCCAGGTGATCGTCGATCTGGTGCTGAACCACACCTCCACCGAGCACCCCTGGTTCGTCGACGCGGCCAGCGGGCCGGACGCGGCGAAGCGCGATTGGTACATCTGGAGTCCCAGCGACGACGGCAGCCGGGCGCCCTGGTCTGGCGGCGGGCCGGTGTGGCATCAGTTGGGCGATGAACACTACTTTGCCATGTTCTGGGAGGGGATGCCTGACCTGAACTACCGCAACCCGGAGGTGACGGCCGAGATGCAGGAGGTGGCGCGCTTCTGGCTGGAGGAGATGGGGGTGGACGGCTTCCGGCTGGACGCGGTGCGCCACCTGGTGGAGGAGGGCACGCGCTACTCCGGCGCGCCGGCCACCCATCAGTGGCTGACCGGCTTCGACGATTTTCTGGACACCGTCGACCCTGCGGCGCTGACCGTGGGCGAGGTCTGGGACACCACCGCCCAGGCCGCACCCTACGTGCAGGGGGACGAGGTGGACCTGGTCTTCGAGTTCGACCTGGCTGAGATCATCGTGCGCAGCGTGCAGCAGGGCAAGCCGGCGCGCAGCAGCCAGCAGGTGGCCGAGCTGCTGGCTGCCTATCCAGAGGGCCAGGTGGCGACTTTTCTGAGCAACCATGACCAGCCGCGCGTGGCAACGACACTGTTCAAGGACCCCGAGGGCAACAAGATGGCGGGCCTGACCCTGCTGACTCTGCCGGGCGTGCCTTTCATCTACTACGGCGAGGAGATCGGCATGACCGGCAACAAGCCGGACGAGAAGATTCGCACGCCGATGCAGTGGAGCGACGCGGCCAACGCCGGTTTCACCAGCGGCCAGCCCTGGCAGCCGCTGAATGCCGACTTCGAACAGCTCAACGTGGCCGCGCAGCAGGCCGATCCCGCCTCGCAGCTCAATTTCTACCGGCAGTTGATCCATCTGCGCAACGACCATCCGGCCCTGCTGCGCGGTGGTTTTATCCCGGTGGAGAGCTCATGCGACTCGACGCTGGCCTTTTTGCGCCAGGCGCCGGCCGGCGACCCCGCGGCGCCCGACGGCCAGACGGTGCTGGTGGTGCTGAACTTCGCGCGCAAGGGGGAGCAGGAGGGTTGCACCTTCAGCTACCGCGGCGACGCGCTGGCGGCTGGAACCTACCCGATGCGCGATCTGCTGAGCGGCAGCGCGGCCGCGGCGCTGACGGCGACGGCCGATGGCTTCCAGGGCTACGCGCCGTTGCCCAGCCTGACGGCCAAGAGCGGGCACATTCTGCTGCTGGAGCCGTAGGCCGACCAGCCAGTTGGGACCATCGACAAAGCCCATGCGCAGCCCGCATGGGCTTTTATGATTTCGGGATAGCGCCACCCAAGCGCAGCGCAATTGCTGACCTGTTGCCTTTGACAACGCCGCGAAGGCTTGTATAATTGCGTAGTGTAAAAAACACATAACGGCCTCGCGCATGCCAGCAGCCGCAGGAGTAAGCCCTATCAACGAGCTTTGGAATGGTCTACGGCAGGCCATCGAGCTTCTTTTTAACCCTGATTCCGCCTTGACCGAGATCGTGGCGCTGTCGCTGCGGGTGTCGGGCATCGCGCTGCTTTTCAGCACTCTGATCGGCGTGCCGGTGGGCGCGGCGCTGGGGTTGTCCCGTTTCGTGGGGCGGAAGCTGCTGGTGGCGTTCATGTACACCGGCATGGGCTTTCCCCCGGTGGTGATCGGCCTCTTCGTCTATCTGCTGCTCTCGCGCAGCGGGCCGCTGGGCCAGCTCAACTCGCCGCTGATCCCCGCGCTCTTCACCCCCGGCGCGATGATCGTGGCCCAGACCATCATCGCCTTTCCCCTGGTGGCCGGTTTCACCATGGCCGCGGTGATGGGAGTCGATCCTCAGTTGCGCCAGCAGGTGGAGGCGCTGGGCGCCACCGCCTGGCAGGCGGCCTGGACTGTGGTCGGCGAGGCGCGCATCGGCGTGATCGTGGCGGTGATCGCTGGCTTCGGCGGCATCATCTCCGAGGTCGGCGCGGTGATGCTGGTGGGCGGCAACATCGATGGCCGCACGCGCGTTCTGACCACCGCCATCGTGCTGGAGACGCGCA
>JAJTXO010000382.1 GCA_021463315.1 Caldilineales bacterium
AACATGATGCTCACTCCCGACTGGTCCGCCGCGGAGACCACTTCCGCGCCCGCTTCACGCGTCACGATCCACGCCTCGCCCGCCCGCAGCCCTTGCGGCTCCCACAGCGGCCTGGCCTCAGCCGCGCTGTCGGGCAGGATGGTGTCCACCAGGATCTCGGTGCTGATGACGGTGGTCACGGTGACGTTGCCGGGGGGCGCAATCGTCGGCGCGACCGCGTGGCTCACTCCCAGCGCCTGCCCCACGGCCAGGAAGGCGTAGCCGCTGCCGTCGGGAATCAGCGCGTCGTCGGCGTCCAGCAGCGCCACGGTGGCGGTGTACAGCCCCGCGTTCCAGCCCGACGTATCGACGGTGGCCAGCGTGTAGCGCTGCGGCGCGCCGGCCGCCAGCGTCAGCGAGATGTCCGCGCTGTAGGCCAGCGCGCCCCCCTCGGCCCGCAGCTCGGTGCGCGCGGTGGCGTCGCGCGCCACGTTGGCCACGTTGGCCACGTCGATGCTCAGCGTGGTGCTGCTGACGCCGGTCTCCACGAAGGGGGGATCGACCACCACCGCGGTGATCTGCACGAAGCGCTCGACCACGTTCAGCCAGCCGGCGGCCGAGGCGGCGATGCCCGGCATCTCCACCCCCGCGCCCGTCGCTTCGGCCTCGGCCAGCAGGGGGAACTGGCCCAGCGTCGGCGAGCTGGCGGCGATGGTTTGCGTGTAGGTCGCGCCGGCCGCCACGGTGGGGTTGAGGGTGCTGACGCCGCCTGGCAGGGTCAGGGTCACGGCGTAGGTCGTGCCCACCGTGCCGCGGTTGGCCAGCTCCAGGGTGTAGTCCACGGCCTGGCCCGGCAGCCCGGCGTCGAAGTTGGGTCGCCAGCGGATGCCGGGCAGGTGCTGGCTGATCTCGCACACCTGCCCGCCCAGGCTGGCCAGCGCATCGCCCAGGTCGAGGATGTCGGCGGCGATCTGCGCCGGGGTGGTGTGGCCGGCCAGCGCGGCGGCCAGCGTCGTCAGGTCGCCGGCGCCGTCGGCCAGCGGGTAGTAAAGCGCCGCATAGCTGGCGGCGCTGTTGGCGGCGTCCACGGCCGCGTCGCGCAGCCGCAGGTCGCAGGTCCCCGTGGCGCAGGAGCCTTCCAGGTTGGCCAGGGCGATGGCCAGCGTCTGCATGGCCGCGGCGGTCGCGCCTTGCGCGTCGCAGACCGCTGCCGCCGCCGCGCCGCCAAAGCCCGCGCCAACACCTGGTCCGACGATGCGCACCGGCACCCGCAGCCGTTGGCTGTAGAGGGTCCCGGTGGCCGGGCTGGCCAGCAGCACTTCGAAGGTTTGGCCCAGCGCGCTCGCGCCCACGTTGAGGGTCGCGCTCTGGCGGCTGGTCTGGCCGGCGCTCAGGCTCACCGGCGACGCCAGCCCGCCCAGGCTCCAGTCGCCGGCCGGCATCTGCGCGGTCAGCGGGAAGCTGGCCTCGGCGTTGCCCACGTTCTGCAAGACCACATCCAAGGGAACGCTGCTGTTGGCCGCGGTGTAAAGCGCGCCCGGCTCGGCGGTCAGATAGTTGAAGGGGATCGACGGCATGGTGAAGAGACCGTTGCCGCTGTCGCTCAGCCCCGCGCCGTCGTTGTCGGTGGCCGTCACCACGAAGGGATAGGTCGCGCCGATGGGGGTCAGCGGGCCGGTGGGCCGCACGTAGAGACCAAGCTGGCCGCTGCCGCCGGCCGGAACCTGGATGGTCGCGCTGGTCGCGCCCTCCACGCCGTCCAGGATTGCCCAGCCGGCCGGCAGGCCGCTCACCGCCACGTCGAAGCTGTGGGCCACGGTGGAGGAGTTGTCCACGTCGATGGTGAAGGCCGCGCCGGGCAGTTGCACCTGGCCGGTGTTGGTGGCGCCCAGCCCGTCGTCGCGCAGGGCAATCCCCCACGGCACGCTCCAGCGCGGGTCGGGCGCCACGGTCACGTCCACGCCCTGAAAGCTGGTGGTGGTCACCTGGTGGATGGCCGAGGCGAACAGGTCGGGGTGGGCGGCCGACTGCGCCGACACCAGCACCTGGTAGACGCCGGGCGTGGCGCCGGGCGGCGGCGCGGCCGTCACCTGGCCGCTGCCGTTGACCGCCGCAGTCCAGCCGGGCGGCGCGTAGACGGTCATGGTGTACGCGCCGCTGGCGTTGGCCGCCAGGTTGCTGGCGAAGCTGGCCGCACCGGTGGGTGGGATGGTGGAGCTGGCGGGGCTGAGGCTGAGGGCGAAGAACTGCCCGCTGCCGCTCAGCGTCACGCTGTCGGCGCTGGCGCTGGCCTGGCTGACAGCGGCCGCGCCGTTGAAGTTGGCCAGGGCGAAGCCGTTGGCCGGGCTGGGCGATCCGCCGCCCACGGCCAGGCTGCCGCTGGCCGGCCCCACCATGACGCCGCCGGCAGCCAGCGCGACCTGCGCCGTGGACGCGAAGGTGGGCGCGACGCCGCGGCCCGCGCCGGTCAGGCTGGCCGGCACGGCCAGCGCCACATCCAGCGGGCCGGTGAAGGTGTCGCCGCCCACCGTGACCGCCGCGCCCTCCAGTCGCAGGGTGTAGGGCTGCAGCGAGCTGAGCTGCGCGCTGTAGCTGGTCCACTGCGCGCCGCCGGCCAGCCCCGTCGCGGCCGGCGCGTATTCGGCCAGGCCGCCGTCGCCGACCGCCGCGAAGGTCAGCGGCGACGGCGAGTCGCTCAGCGCGGCCGCGCTGGAGAGCACCGCCGAGGCGCTGAGCGCGCCGCTGCCCAGCACCGGGCCGCCGGGCGCCGAAACCGTGGCGTTGCTGGCGCTCAGGCTGGCAAACTCCAGCGCATGGCGGCCGCCGGCGCTCCAGTCGCCGTCCAGCCCGCCCAGCAGGCTGAGCGAGGCCGTCGAGAGGTTGGCGTTGATGGTGGCGCCCAGCAGGGTGGCGTTGGATGAGAGACGGGCGCAGCGCTTGAGCGCCCTGCTGGAGCTCTATCAGGGCGATTTTCTGGAAGGCTTCTATCTCAAGGAGGGCCCCGGTTTCGAGGAGTGGGTGACGCTGGAGCGGGAACGCCTGCGCCACCTGGCCCAGGAGGGCTTTCGCTTGCTGACCCGCTATCAACTGGAGGCCGGCGAGTATCGGGCGGGCATCGTCAGCGGGAGTCGGTGGCGTCGCCTGGATCCTTACAGCGAGGAGGCTTGTCGCACGCACATGTGGCTCTTCACCCGTTTCGGCCAGCCGCACCTGGCGGTGCATGCCTATCGAGAGCTGCGCCAGACCTTGCAGGCTGATCTGGGTGTGGCGCCAGGTGCAGCCACGGCTTCCCTGTTCGAGTGCATCCAGGGGGCGCGTTTCCCGCCGCCGGTCAGTCTGCCGCCCGCAGCCACAGTTTTCATCGGCCGCGAGGCCGAGGTAGCCATCCTGGTCAAACGGCTGCTGGCGCGTGACAGCCGTCTGGTGACTCTGGTGGGTCCCGGCGGCATCGGCAAGACCCGTCTGGCCATCGAGGCCGCTCGTGTTCTGGCCCAACGTTCGCCGGGCAGGTTTCTGGATGGCGTACATTTCGCGCCGCTGGCCGCGGTGCAGTCGGCGCAGTCGCTGCCCATCCATGTCGCCAGCGCGGTAGGCGTTGAGCTGCAAGGCGCCAGCTCGCCCCGCCAACAGGTGCTGGCCTATCTGGCGCCGCGCGAGCTGCTGTTGATTCTGGATAGCTTCGAGAACCTGGTGGAGCAGCAGGACGAGGCCGTGGCCTTTTTGGTCGATCTGCTGCGTCAGGCGCCCAACGTCCAACTGTTGCTGACCTCGCGCGGCCGGCTGCGGCTGTACGAGGAGGTGGTGTTCGATGTGCCCGGCCTGAGCACCCCCGAGGAGGAGGATGAGGCCACGGCGCCATCGGACGCGGTGCAGCTTTTCATCGAGGCGGGCCGGCGGGTGCGCCAGGATTACACGCCTGATGCCGCCGAGCGGCGCTGGATCGCGCGCGCGTGCCGTCTGGTCAGCGGCGCACCGCTGGCGTTGGAGTTAGCCGCCAGTTGGCTGCGGCGCTTCGACTGCGCCGAGATCGTGCGCCAGATCGAGCACAGCCTGGACTTTCTGGCCAGCGATTTTCGCGATCTGCCGGAACGCCAGCGCAGCCTGCGCTCGGTGTTCGAATACTCCTGGCGTCTGCTTACGCCGGCCGAGCAGACAGCGCTGGCCCAGTTGTCTCTCTTCACGGGGGGCTTTGCCGCCGACGCCGCCGACGCCGCGCTGGGCCGGCCGGCGCCGCTGGCTGAGCTGACCGACAAGTCGCTGTTGCAGCGGTCGCCTGATGGGCGTTTCGATCTGCACCCCCTGCTGCGCGTCTACTCGGCCGAGAAGCTGGCGTCGGCGCCTGATCTCCAGCGGCGCACGGCCGACGACCACGCGACGTTCTATCTGGGCTATCTGGCCGCCCAGGGGAACGGCGAGGCGCCTGATCAGCGCGCGGCGGTTCGGCGGGAGCTGGCTAACATCCGTTGCGCCTGGCAGCACGCTGTCCAGAGCAGCCGATGGGATGACCTGGCCCGCGCCGCCGCCACGCTGCACAGCTTCTACAGCGTCCAGAGCTGGTTTCAGGAGGGGATCGATCTGTTCGGACAGACGTTGGCGGTGCTGGAAAGCCTGGGCCAGGCAGGACCTGCAGCGGCCGCGCTGCGCGTCGATCTGTTGGGACGCAAGGCGCGTATGCACATCCATATTGGCGGCCTGGCTATAATCGCCCGTGTAGTAGTGGGTGATGGCCAGCGAGTCCAGCACGCTGCCGCGCGCGGCAAGCTCCACCTGTTCCAGCTCAGACAGCGCGCGATCCAGATCGGCGCGCGCG
>JAJTXO010000383.1 GCA_021463315.1 Caldilineales bacterium
CAACGACGACCAAGGACTGACAGTGCTGCCTACCCGCCGGGCTGCCTATCCGCGCGCAAGCCAGGCCGCGGCGCGACCAGCACTGTCAGTCCTGCGCGCAATGACGACCAAGGACTGACAGTGCTGCCTACCCGTCAGGCTGCCTATCCGCGCGCAAGCCAGTCCGCGGCGCGACCAGCACTGTCAGTCCTGCGCGCATCGACGACCAAGGACTGACAGTGCTGCCGATGAGCTTCACCCTTTGCCCGCCTGGCCCAGCCCCGCCTCCAGCGCCATCAACATCAGCTTGGCGCGGTCGGTGGCGTGCAGCTTGAGCAGTACGTTGGAGATGTAGTTGCTGACGGTCTTGGCGCTGAGGTTCAATATCGTCGCGATCTCGGCGTTGCTCTCGCCGCGCGCGATCAGCTCCAGGATCTCGCGCTCGCGCGCCGTGAGCTCGTCGAAGAGATCGCGGGAGACGTTGGGCGGCGGCGCGTTCAGATAGCCCAGCACCTTCTGCGCGATGCCCGGGCTGAAGATCGCTCCGCCGTTGGCGACTGTTTGAATCGCACGTATAAGCTCGTCCTGCTCCGTGTCTTTGAGCAGATAGCCGCGCGCGCCGGCGCGAATCGCGGGGAACACCACCGTGTCATCCTCGAACACGGTGAGCACCAGGATGCTGATGTGGGGACTGGAGCGATGGATGCGACGGGTGGCCTCGATGCCGTTGATGCCCGGCATGCGCATGTCCATCAGGACCACATCGGGCTGCAGCGACTCTGCCAGCGCGACGGCCTCTTCGCCGTTGCGCGCCTCGCCGATGACCTGCATGTTTTCTTGCGCTGCCAGCAGCGTTTGCAGGCCGCTGCGGGTGATGGCCTGATCGTCAGCAACCAGAACGCGAATCGAGTCCATAGCTTTCACTCCACCTTCAGAATGCACGGAATCCGCACAAAGATGGCAGTTCCGCCGCCGGGCTTCGGCGTCACGTGACAGGTTCCACCAACTTCGGCCGCTCGAGCTTGCATCGAGAGCAGCCCTAAGCCGTGCGCCTTGTTGGCGGCGACTCCCTGCCCATCGTCCTCGATGTCCAATTCCAGCCACTGCAGCCGCGTTGCCAAATCCGCTGGCGATAGCCGCAGGCGAATCCAACAGGTTCCGGCGTTGGCGTGCTTGTCGACGTTGGTAAGCGCTTCCAGGGCGATGTAATAGGCCGCCGTTTCGATTTCGGCGGGCAGACGCGGCATGGATGGCGGCGCGTCCATCAAGATCCTGAAGGCGGAATAGCTCTGCACATGTTCCTGCAACGCGCCGCTCAGCCCCAGCACCTCCAATTCGGGGGGATAGAGCTGATGCGCCAGGCTGCGCGTTTGGGTTGTCAGCGCCACGAGCCGCTGCTTGACGTCGGTGAGCAGCTCAGCCGACAGCATGGCGGATGAATCCGGCGGCCTGGGCGTCACCCGCTCGATCTGTCGGGTCAGGGCGACCAGTTGATGCCCCACGCCATCGTGCAGGTCGCTGGCCAGTCGCCGCCGCGCCTCGCCGCGTTCGGTCACAATGCGCAGCCGCGCCTGCTCCAGGTCGCTGGTCAGCGCGGCTGTGCGCGCGGCAATGCTGATCTGGCGGGCCAGGTCGCGCAGCAGCCGCTCATCGCCAGGGGTGAGGGATTCGTTCGCCGTGCGCGGGGCCGCGACCAGTTCCCCGATCGGTTCACCGGCGTGCAGGAGCGGAAAACGACTCACCACTGCCGGGGCTGTTCCGTGCGCGGCCACCGTCCGCATGTCGCCTTCCTGTTTCAGCGCAATGGCCACATAGGGCAGCTTCAGCGCGGCAGCCACCGTCGCCACCGTTTGCGTCAAGGCGAACGATGGCTCCATCGCGCCTTCGAGCTGCGCGCCCAGGCGGGTCAGCACACGATAGGGGTCGTCGCGTTCGCCGTAGGTAAGACGGTTCACGCCGCGCTGCAAACGCTCGCGCAGCGGCTGGAACAAGATCGCGATCGCGGCGGTGGCCAGCAACGAGACAGCGAGATTGCCGCTGGCCTGAAACAGCGCGCCGAACACGGCAGCGACGAGCACGAACACGCCGATAAGCAGCACGGTGAGCGAGCCGTAGACCAGCGTGCGGTTGATGATGACATCGATTTCCCACAGGCGAAAGCGCAACACCGCAATGGCCAGCGAGACCGGCACAATACTCACGCCAATCCACCAACTCAGACTGCTGAGTGGCGTCCACCAGGGCTGTGCTTGCCCCGCAGGGATGCGGGAGGTGATGGTATAGGGGGCCTGGACAAGCAGCAGCAGGGCAAAGGTGAGCGCCAGACCGTAGACCACCCACTTGGTCTGCTGTCGCTCGACGGGAGTGGCGACGCGGCGGTAGCGCCAGACCTGAGCATAGAGAGCCGCGCCCGCCAGCGCCAGAAACACCATGAACGTGCTCACGGCCAGCGACGTCGTCGTGGGCAGATATTCGTAGGTCGTGGCATAGACAAAGAGCGGCGCAAAGGGCGCGAGAAACCATGCCGCGTAGCGGGTCCAGCGCGGAACAAAGCGCCCGTTGGGAAAGAGATAGAACAGCAGTAGCGCCGGCACGAAGAGCGCAGCTTGCAAGGCAAGAATTGCTTCGACCGGGATGAGCAGCCCGCTGGGCGCGGCGACTCCGGGAACCAACGGGGGAAAGCCATTGAGCGCTTCGAGCGGCCCGCCCAGAACGATGCCGTGCGCCAGGAGATAGAACGAGACCAACAACGCGCCGGCGTCGTCGCGCTTCTTCCAAAAGATGACTACGGCCAGCGCCAACGACACCGATGCCGCGGCCAACGACACAACGCCAATGGCCACGCTGAAGCCAGCGGCATACCACGGCGGCGCAGCAATCGGCGCGGGCAGGCCCGCGCCGCTGAAGAAGCGTACGTATCCTATCGGAATCCCCGCCAGAAGAATGAGCAGCGCCAACCCAGCGCAGACGAGCCACGCCGCGTGCGCGGCCGTGCGCCAACGCAGCCGGGTGCGTGCGCTGGCGCCGATTTCGCTATCTGCATCGGTCATCGCTGGAACTGCCATATCAACTTTCACTTCCTGCACAGGGCGACACCAGTATAGCGCGGCCTGCTGTGACCGTCAACCGCCCTGCGCAAAGCCGCAGGAAACGCCGCGAGAGACTGAGGGTCGGCGCCCCAGGGCAGGAGTCTCTGCCGGCCATTGCAGGATACTCTGCGAGCACCAGAAAAACCTTGCGCCCTTTGCGCCCTTTGCGCCTTTTGCGTTAGCGATCCGTTGCTGCTTGCCGGGAGGCCAACCTTGTTCAGAACGGCTTGAACATCATCAGCCAGGCGATCAAGACCAGCCCGCCAAAGCCGATAGCCGTCAGCCGGGTGGGACGTATCCGGCTGAGCAGCGCGTCCAGAGCCTCAGGACTGAGCATCTCCGGGTCGGGCTGCCTCCCATAGGACGTGGGCAGGCCGACCCCCTGGCGCACCTCGTTCAGCACGCGGCTGCCCAGAACTCCCATCGCCAGATAGATCGCGACGAGCAACCCCAGCGACAGCCAGATCCAGCCGTGGCTCCACCACTTCCCCATGAACCCGGCGACGATCCCGCTGACAAGCAGCAGCAGCAGCGAGCCGAGCATGGCGCGGGCCACGCCGGTCGACATCTGGAGCAGCAAGCGGATCCGGTCCACGTTCCGCTCACGTTGCAGCGCAAAGAACACTCCCGCGGATACGCCGTGCGCCATCAGAAACCCAAAGATACCGATCACATGCAAGAACACCAGCGCTTGATACATCTGTATCTCCTCTTCAATGTCGAAACCCGAACGAGATTACCAAAGCAAGGCGATTCCCATTACCAGCGGCATAACGTCGTGCAGCACTGGAAAATACATATCGCGCCGCGAAAAGATCGCCAGCACCGCCAACCAGGCCAGGCTCCAGACGATGGTCGCCCAGCCAATCCACGGCGCCAGCAAGCCGGCCTGGAGCCATGCGCCGCCCAGGGTAGCCTGCGCCAGGAATGCCACGACGACGTAGACGACGATGAGAGGATAGACCTTCTCGTAGCCGAGGGTCAGACCTCCCGCTTCGGCGGCGACCACCAGCACCCCGCCGAACAAGAACGCCGTCGCGCCCACCAGCGCCAGAACCCGTCCGTCGCTCTGGACCAACAGGCCGGCCAGCAGCACGAAGCCGATCGCGCGCAGGATGACGCCGGACAGGATGAAGCTTCGTTCCCAGACGTAGTGGGCCTGGCTGCGCGGCGCGCCGCCCCGATGTCCCTGCCGCCGCCAAAACATCATCAAGCCTGGGAAGGTCGCGCCGGCGCTCAGAACCAGGAACAGCCCGGCAGCGCGCGCCATGGTCATGAATTGCGGATCGCTCATCAGCTTTTCACCGCCATATCAGCCCACGTGCTGGCTCAGGAACGCGCTGGCGGAACCAACACCGCTCGCCAGGAACACCCGTCCGAGTCCAATCACCCAGATGGGGAACCCGACATAGGCCACCAGAAAGACGAGGGCGCTCGCCGCCAGCAAGAAGGTGTTGGAGGTCATCGCCTGCCAGTTCACCGTTCCGCCCATGGCCGACAACAGGACCGGCTCCAGCACGAAGGCAATCCCGACCGCGATGCCCAGCCACGGCAGCCACGACGGCAGAGTTCCCTGCTGACGCGCCAAGGTGTTGACGACCAGAAGCCACGCCCCGACCAGCGCCGTGGCAAGCAGCATCGGTCCGATCTCTCGCTCGAATGGAATGGCGTCCAGCAGCAGCAGCGATTGGAGCGCCATCACGCCCAGCATTCCGACCGC
>JAJTXO010000384.1 GCA_021463315.1 Caldilineales bacterium
ACCGGGGTCGAGACTTCCGAAGTCTGCGCAGGTTTGTTCAAAACGAGCTCACAGTCCATAAGACTTCGGAAGTCTTCCCCCTCTATTGAGATGATACGTCTTGCACAATGACCGGCGCCTTACCCTGTGCCCTTGCATGAACGCACGTATCACCAACCAGCTGACGTTCGATAGCCCGGCCATGTACGAGATTCGCGTGCTCGGCAGCTTGGCCGCCGCCTGGTCTGATCGACTGGAAGGCATGTCCATCAGCGTTGCGCCGCAGCCCGCCGAGCCTGCCGTCACCGTTCTCACCGGCGCGCTGCTCGACCAGGCTGCGCTGGCTGGCGTACTGACCACCCTGTACGAGCTACATTTGCCGGTGCTGTTTGTGCAATGTCTGAACGCCGCAGAAAGGAGCGGTGAGCTATGACAGCTACCAAGCCAAAGAGGAAGTTCACCTTCCCAACCGCGTTTACCATCCTGTTCATCCTGCTCTTCCTGATCGCCCTCGCCACCTGGATCATTCCGTCGGGGTCGTATGACTACGACGCCGATGGCGCGCCCATCCCCGGCACCTATCATCCCGTGCCAGCCAATCCGCAGAGGCTGCTGCAGAGCGCGCTCAAGGGGCCGATCACCGGCATGTACGGCATCGAGGATGAGAACGGCAACGTTGACGTGTGGAACTACGGCGAGCTGTTCGGCGCGATCGACGTGGCGCTGTTCGTGTTGATCATCGGCGGCTTCCTGGGTGTCACCATGAAGACCGGCGCCATCAACGCGGGCATCGCCTGGGTGGTGGGCAAGCTGAAGGGCAAAGAGAAGTGGATGTTCCCCATCCTGATGACGATCTTTGCCATCGGCGGCACCACCTACGGCATGGCCGAGGAGACGCTGGCCTTCTACGCCCTGATCATTGCCGTGATGCTGGCGGCCGGCTACGATGGCCTGACCGCCGGCGCGCTGATCTTGCTGGGCGCAGGGATCGGCGTGCTGGGCTCGACCATCAACCCCTTCGCCACCGGCATCGCCTCCGGCTTCGCCGGAACCGACATCAGCGAGGGGCTGATTGGCCGCCTGATCATTCTGGTGATCGGCACGGGCCTCGGTATCTTCTTCGTGATGCGCTACGGTGAGCGGGTCAAGAAGGATCCGAGCAAGTCCTTGATCTATGACCAGAAGGCCGAGAACGAGAAACAGTTCATGGCGGGCGGCGACGCCGGATCGGAGTTCGGCCAGTTCACCGGCCGCCACAAGGTGATTCTGGCGCTCTTCTTCCTGGCCTTCGTGGTGATGGTGTACGGCGTGATCCCCTGGGAAGATCTGGGGCTGTCTGTCCCCACCTGGTGGTGGTGGTTCCCGGAGATGACCGCCTGCTTCCTCTTCTTCGGCATCCTGATCGGCCTGATCGGCCGGCTGCCCGAGAAGACGCTGGTCGACACCTTCGTGGACGGCGCGCGGGACATGCTGGGCGTGGCGTTGATCATCGGCGTGGCGCGCGGCATCACCGTGGTGATGAACAACGGCTTGATCACCGACACGGTGCTCTACTGGGCGGAGCAGGCGGTGTCCGGCCTGGGCGGAGTCGGCTTCATCCTGGTCACCTATCTGCTCTATCTGCCGCTCTCCTTTTTGATCCCCTCCAGCTCTGGCCTGGCCACGGTCTCCATGCCGATCATGGCGCCGCTGGCCGATTTCGCCGGCGTCTCCAGCTATCTGGTGGTCACCGCCTATCAGACCGCCAACGGCCTGGTCAACCTGGTGACGCCCACATCGGCGGTGGTGATGGGCGGGCTGGCCATCGCTCGGGTAGGCTATGGCACGTGGTGGCGCTTCGTCTGGCCGCTGATCCTCTTGCTGGCCATCCTCAGTATGTTGGTGCTGGCGGTGGGCGTGCTGGTATAATGTGGCGCTGAAGCGTGAAATGTGAAGCGTGAACTACACAGGCTCGAACCGCTCGTGTCAAGCATCCCCTTTCACACTATCCTGTTACTCAGTGAAGGACTGTTTCCATGGCATTCAACCTACGCAACCGCAGCTTCGTCAAGGAGCTGGATTTTTCGCCCGGCGAGCTCAAATTCCTGCTCAAGCTATCGGCCGATCTGAAGGCGGCCAAGTACGGCGGCTACGAGCGGCAACACCTCAAGGGCAAGAAGATCGCCTTGATCTTCGAGAAGACTTCCACCCGCACCCGTTGCGCGTTCGAGGTGGCGGCCTACGATCAAGGCGCGTTCGTCACCTATCTGGGGCCATCGGGCTCGCAGATCGGCCACAAGGAGTCGATGAAGGACACGGCGCGCGTGCTAGGGCGCATGTACGACGGCATCGAGTACCGCGGCTTCGGCCAGGAGCTGGTGGAAACCCTGGCCCAGTACGCGGGCGTGCCAGTGTGGAACGGTTTGACTGACGAGTTTCATCCCACCCAGATGTTGGCCGACTTCCTGACCATGATCGAGCACAGCGACAAGCCCATGCACCAGATCGCCTACTGCTATCTGGGCGACGCGCGCTTCAACATGGGCAATTCTTTGATGGTGATGGGCTGTAAAATGGGCATGGATGTGCGCATCTGCGCGCCCCGCAGCCTGTGGCCGGCCGAGGAGTTGGCTGCTACTTGCCGGGAGATCGCGGCCGAGACCGGCGCTCGCCTCCTGATCACCGAAGATGTGGACGAGGGCGTCAAAGGTGTGGACTATCTGCACACCGACGTGTGGGTCTCCATGGGTGAGCCTCATGAGGTCTGGGACGAGCGCATCAAGCTGCTCCTGCCCTACCAGGTCAACATGGGCGTGATCGAAAAGACCGGCAACCCCAACGTCAAGTTCATGCACTGCCTGCCGGCCTTCCACAATCGCGAGACCAAGGTCGGCGAGGAGATCTACCAGAAGAGCGGCCTGGACGGTCTGGAAGTCACCGACGACGTGTTCGAGTCCAGACACGCGATCGTCTTCGACCAGGCGGAGAATCGCATGCACACCATCAAGGCGGTCATGATGGCGACGTTGGGCGACTGAGGGGGATGGTGAACGGTGATCGGTAATCCGATCGGAGGTCGGAGGTCAGAAGTCAGAAGTCAGAAGTCAGAAGTCAGAGGCCAGAGGCCATCGATCACCGGTCACCGATCACCGATCACCGATCACCGATCACCGGTCACCGATCACCGGTCACCGAGCCGATCACCGAGCCGATCACTCAGGAAATGCCCATGCTTTTGCATCTGTCCTCCCACCTGCCGGCGCAATACGCGCCGCTGAAGGCTGCTTTGGTCGAGTTGGTGCGCATTCCCAGCGTGTGCGAGGAGGGCGCGGGCGGGTATCCGTTTGGGCCTGCCGTGGATCAAGCGCTGCGCACCGCGCTGCAGATCGCCGGCGACCTGGGCTTTCGCACGCACTACGGCGACGGCGGCTACTACGGTTATGCCGAAACCGGCCAGGGCGACGAGATGGTCGGTATTCTGGGCCATCTGGATGTGGTGCCAGTCGGCAAGCGGGAGGAGTGGACGCACGGCCCCTTCGAGGCCGTCGAAGCTGACGGCCTGCTCTATGGCCGCGGCACGCAGGACGACAAGGGGCCGCTGCTGGCGGCCTTGTTTGCCGTCAAGGCGCTGATGGACGCGGGGGTGGTCTTTCACAAGCGGGTCAGGTTCATTTTCGGGACCGACGAAGAGACGCTGTGGCGCTGCATCAACCGTTACAAGGAGCAGGAAGATCTGCCGGGTCTGGGGTTCTCGCCCGATTCCCGCTTCCCTCTCACCTTCGCTGAAAAGGGGCTGCTCCAATGTCATCTGACCGGCCCCAACGCCAGCGGGCTGCGTCTGGCCGGCGGCTCGGCCTTCAACGCCGTGCCGGATACGATGCTCTATGACGGCGAAGGCCAGGATACGCTGGCCGCCAAGCTGGACGAGTTGGGCTTTGCCTACATACGTGCAGCGCGCGGCATCGCAGTCCAGGGCCAGGCCGCTCATGCCATGGAGCCGGAGCAGGGCGTCAATGCCATCGCCCGGCTGTGCATCGCCCTGCAGGCTATCGGCGTCGAGTCCGGAGCCGTTCGCTTTGTTGCCCAGGAAATCGGCGAGGACCCCAACGCCACGCACGTCTTCGGCCCATGCGCCGACGAGCCTTCGGGCAAGCTCAAATTCAACGTTGGCAAGATCGACCTGGGCGACACCGAGCAGCTTTCCATCGACTGCCGCATCCCGGTGACCGTGCCCAAGGAAGAGATCGTCGCCAAACTGAGCGCGGCCGCCGCCCGGCACGGGCTGGTCTACCAGGAGTTCGACTGGCTGGCGCCGCTCTATTTGCCGCTGGATCACTTCATGATCGAGACGCTGATGCGGGTCTATCGCCAATGCACCGGCGATACGGACTCGCAGCCGATGGCCTCGGGCGGCGCGACCTATGCGCGGGCGATGGCCAACTGTGTGGCCTTCGGCGCGCTCTTTCCCGGTGAGCTCATGACCGAGCACCAACCGAACGAGCGGGCGGTGCTGCAAAACCTGTATCGGGCGATGGAGATCTATGCCGAGGCGCTTTATACGCTGACGAGATAGGTGTCATCTCAATAAACCGGGGTCGAGACTTCCGAAGTCTGCGCAGGTTTGTTCAAAACGAGCTCACAGTCCATAAGACTTCGGAAGTCTTCCCCAGTCTATTGAGATGATACCTTTACGGTGATTATCGTCATCGGCATTACGGCGCTCAACTTGACAATAGAGGTTACTACTCAGGCCAGTACGACGGAGAGACTTCGGAAGTCGCCGCATC
>JAJTXO010000385.1 GCA_021463315.1 Caldilineales bacterium
GGAGATCATGATTGTGAAACGATCTCCAGGCGTCCCGCCGGGTTGGGTGCGAATCTGTCGCCAGCGCCGGGCGGGACGCCCTGGAGATCATGATTGTGGGACGATCGCCAGGCGTCCCGCCGGGTTGGGTGCGAATCTGTCGCCAGCGCCGGGCGGGACGCCCTGGAGATCAGGGGGAAGAGACGATCGCCGGGCGGGACGCCCTGGAGATCAGGGGGAAAGGGCGCCTGCCGATCGTCAGAACCGGGGGGTCAGGACAGCAGTCCCCGCAGCACGGCCAGATTCTCCACATCCTCGTGCATATCGTCGCTCTTGTCGGTTTCGATGATCATCGGCAGGCCAGCGAAGCGCGGGTCGTTCAGGATGTGGGCGAAGCCGCTCAGGCCGATGCCCCCCTTGCCGACGTGCTCATGGCGATCCTTGCGATTGCCCAGCGTGCCCTTGCTGTCGTTCAAATGGAAGCACCGGAGCAGCTCCAGGCCGATCGTTCGGTCGAAGGCGTCGATCATGGCCGCGTAGCCCTCGGCCGTGCGGAAGTCATAGCCCGCCGCGAAGGCGTGGCAGGTGTCGAAGCAGACGGCGATGCGCTCCGGATCGACGGCCTGGCTGCGCATGGCGGCCAGGTGCTCGAACTTGTAGCCCAGGTTGGTGCCCTGGCCAGCCGTGATCTCCAGCAATGTCAGCGTGGCAAAGCCAGCCGTGGCCGCGTGGGCGCGATCCAGCCCGGCCGCAACGCGGCTGATGCCCACCTCCTCGCCCTGTTGCATATGAGCGCCGGGGTGAAGAACAACGCCCAACAGCCCCAACGTCTCAGCGCGCTGCAGCTCATCCACCAGCGCGTCGATGGACTTCTCCCACAGCGCATCATCGGGCGAGCCCAGGTTGATCAGGTAGGAGGCGTGGGAGATGACCGGCGCGATGCCGGTCTGCTGGCTGGCCGCATGCCAGTTCTGAACCTCGCCTGGGTCCAGCGGCTTGCTGTCCCAACGGTTCTGGTTGCGGGTGAAGATCTGCATGGTCTCGCAGCCGATGGAGTGGCCGCGGCCAAAGGCCTTGCTGACGCCGCCGGCGGCGGACATATGGGCGCCGAGTTTGGGGGACATGGGGTTCTGCTCCGTGAAATTTGTGTGGGAATGGGAGTGCGTAACGAGTAACGAGTAACTCGTAACCCGGAAGGGAGACCTTTGGCTGTGGTGTTGAGTTGCTCGGTGGGATGCGTAATGAGTAACGAGTAACTCGTAACCCGGAATCGCGAGATGCTTCTCTGAGTTACGAGTTACGTGTTGCGAGTTACGTTAAGGCACTCTCGCGGAACAAGTGATCCAACAAATGCCGTAGCTCATGCCGATCAGGTCGCTGCGGACAAGTCAGTCTGAATCACGGATTAGACGGATTACCGGATGACACGGATGGCCCCCTGCCCGGCGGCGCGCCCTCCGGCTCCGTGAAATCCATTGATCCGTGGCCATCCGTGATGCAGATAGATGGATCATCATTTCTTTGAAAGCGCCTAACCCGGAAAGGAGACCGAGATGTCCGAGATTCCGGGTTATGTGCAAAATCCGAACCCGGCATCCCTGCACACGAACCCCGCGATTCCGGGTTACGAGTTACTCGTTACTCGTTACTTTCTCTTCTCCCACTTGGCCAGGGTGAACTGCTCGATGCCGGCTGCCTTGTCCTCCAATCGGGACAGGGCAAAAAGCAGGGAAGAGAGGCGGTTCAGGTAGCGCAGGACAACGGGGTTGCTGAGCATGGCCTGATGGTGCAACCTGGCCACGTGACGCTCGGCGCGACGGCAGACGGTGCGCGCCACATCCAGCAGCGCGCCGGCGTAGCTGTCGCCGGGGATAATGAAGGCCGGCGGGATCTCCACCATGCCTCCCACCTCGTCGGTGATCCCCTCCAGCCAGTCGATGCGCGACTCCAGGATGCGCACACCGCTCTTTTGAGCCGCTTCGGCCGTGGTGGCCAGGTCCGCCATGGCCGCGTACAGGTCACGCTGCACCTCCAGCAGGATTCCGCTGGAGATGGCGTGTTGAACCGCCGTGCGGGCCAGCCCCAGTTGGGCCGACAGCTCGTCCACCGTGCCATAGGCTACCGGCTGCAGGTCATATTTGGCGACGCGCTCGCGGCCCAACACGCCAGTGTAGCCATCGTCGCCCACGCGGGTATACAAAGTCGTTTCCAAAGGCATGACTTGCCCTTTCCTCGTTCCGTAGGTCACGTTAGCAACGTGACCACCAACCTACTCGCTGCGATAAAGCCGCTGCTCGTGGATATACTGCTCGATCTGAGGCAACACCTGATAGCGCAGCGGCCGGCCCTGCTGCGCTCGCTGGCGCAGGTCACTGCTGGAGATCTGCATGAGCGGCATAGGCAGGAGAACGACACGCTGGCGCACCCCCGGCAAGGCCGCCTCCAGCGCGGCCCAGTCGAAAGTGGCGTCCGGCCGGCTGAAGGCTACCAGGCGGCATTGCTGCATCAGCTCGGCCGGCCTGTGCCAGGTGGGCAGATCGACCAGCGAGTCCAGCCCCATCAGAAAGAAAAACTCGACGCCCGGGCCATGCTGGGCTTGCAGCAGCCGCACCATGTCCAGCGTGTAGTGTGGGCCGGGCCGGTCGATGTCGATCCTCGACAGCGCCAGGTGCGGATTATCGGCGATAGCCAGCTCGACCATCCTGATTCGATGCTCGGCCGGCGACTTTCCCTGCTCGCGCTTGTGCGGCGGATCAGCCGCCGGCGCCAGCATCACCCGGTTCAGCCCAAGCTGATAGCGCGCCTCCTCGGCCAGGATCAGATGGCCGATGTGGATGGGGTCGAAGGTGCCGCCCAGGATGCCCAGCCGCACCGCCGGCCTAGCGGACATGGCCCACACCCTGCGTGGCTTCCTTGATTCGTTGCAATGCCTCGCCAAGAATCGAGCGCGGGCAGGCGATGTTGATGCGCTCGAAGCCGTCGCCCTCGCGGCCGAAGATATAGCCCTCGTTCAGGAAGACGCGGGCCTCGCCCAGCATCAGCCGCTCCAGCTCGGCCTTGTCCAGCCCCAGCCCGCGGCAATCCAGCCATACCAGATAGGTGCCCTCTGGCTCGATCACCTGAATCTGCGGCAGGTGTTCGGCCACGAAGTCGCGCAGAAAGCGCAGATTGCCGGCGATGTAGTCCATCACCTGGGTCAGCCACTCCTCGCCGTGCGTGTAGGCCGCCTCCAGCGCCACCATGCCTAAGGTGTTGACGCCGTGCAGCCCGATGTTGTTCAATGTACGCTCGAAGCGAAGCCGCAGCTCGCGGTTGGGGATGATGATATTGCTGGTCGCCAGGCCAGCCAGGTTGAAGGTCTTGCTGGGCGCGGTGCAGACGATGGTATTCTGCGCGAACGCCTCGCCCAGCGTGGCAAAGGGGGTGAAACGGTGGCCGGGATAGATCAGGTCGCCGTGAATCTCGTCGGCCACCACCAGCACGTCATGCTCCAGACAGATCTCGCCCAGCCGCCGCAGCTCTTCCGGCGTCCAGACGCGGCCTACCGGATTGTGGGGGCTGCACAGGATCAACATGGCCGTGTCGGGCTGGCGCGCCAACGTATCCAGCCCGGCGAAGTCCATCTCGTAGCGGCCACCGGCCAGGAGCAGCGGGTTGTGCGCGGCCTCAACCTCGTTGTTGCTGGCCGCGCTGAAGAAGGGATGGTAGACCGGCGGCTGGATAATCACCCGCTGGCCGGGAGCCACGAAGGTGCGCACCAGCATGTAGAGAGCGGGCACCACACCAGGGGTGGCGACGATCCAATCGGCGTCCACGGCCCAGCCGTGGCGGCGCGCCATCCAGTCGACCACGGCCTGACGGTAGGAGAGGCCAGGCCCGTTGTAGCCAAAGATGCCATGCTGGACGCGCTGGATCAACGCGTCGATCACCGGCTGGGGAGCCAGGAAATCCATGTCGGCTACCCACAGGGGCAGCAGACGCTTGCCTTCCAGGAACTGCGGCGCGCTCTCTAGCGGCACATAGCGGCCGCCCTGGGGGACGACGCCCCATTTGGCGCTGTTGGTGCCGCGGCGGTCGATTTCTTGGTCGAAGTTGTAGATCATGGTCGCTCCTCTAACCGATTCAGTCCTGATCGCCCCACACCAACTCCACGCTGCCGATGGCCACCGTGTCGCCGTCCTCAACGCCGGCCTTTGCCAGCGCCTTGCTGATGCCCATCACGTCCAGGATGCGCTGGAAACGCAGGCCCGATTCGTAGTAGTCCCAGTCGGTCATGGCCGCGGCTCGCTCGATGCGCACGCCGCTGACCCGCCAGCGCGCGCGACCGGGCGCGCGCTCCGTGCCTTCGCGCTCGATCTCGAAGTAATCCTCGTCGATATCGGGGCGATAGATCATCGGCTCGTCGGCCAGGGAAACGGGCTCTGGCAGCTCGTCCAGCAGAGTCATGGCGCGGCGCAACAGCAACTGCACGCCCTGGCCAGTCAACGCGGAGATGGCCATCGGCTCGTCCACGCCGCGCGCCTTCAATTCGGCCTCGATTCGTGGCCACAGCTCGACGACCTCCGGCTGGTCGACTTCAAGGTCCGCATCACCCAAGGCGGCACCGACGCGGTGACGCGCGTCATCATCGACAGCGAGGACGGGGCGGGCCGGCGGTGGTCGACGGTCGGGGTCAGCGCCAACATCGTCGATGCCTCGTTCGAGGCCCTGCTCGACGCCATCGTCTGGAAGCTCGTCCGCGACGGGGTGCGGCCGGCGGCG
>JAJTXO010000386.1 GCA_021463315.1 Caldilineales bacterium
AAGGCGTTGCCTGGGCGTTGCAGGAGCAAGGCCTGTCGCTGGCCGGTTGGGAGGGAGTGATGGCCGGCGATGTGCCGCGCGGCGCGGGTCTCTCCTCCTCGGCCGCGGTTGAGCTGGCCACCGCGCGCGCGTTTCAGGTGGTCTCCGGCTTCCCCTGGAACCCACCGGCCATGGCCCGCGCCGGCCAGCGGGCCGAGAATGCCTGGGTCGGGGTCAACTGCGGCATCATGGATCAGATGATCTCGGCCGCGGGTGAGATGAACCACGCGCTGTTGATCGACTGTCGCAGCCTGGAAACCACGTCCGTACCGTTGCCCCCGGAGACCGTCGTGGTGATCCTGGACACCGCCACCCGCCGCGGCCTGGTGGACTCGGCCTACAACGAGCGGCGCGCTCAGTGCGAGGCGGCCGCGGCCTATTTCGGTGTTCCCGCGCTGCGCGACGTGACCAGCGAGCGTTTCGCGGCCGAGGCCGGCGGGCTGGACGAGGTGACCATGCGCCGCGCTCGCCATGTGATCAGCGAAAACGAGCGCACCCTGGCCGCGGCCAAGGCTATGCAGGCAGGCGACGCGGTCGCGCTGGGCCGGCTGATGGACGCCAGCCACGTCAGCATGCGCGACGACTTCGAGATCTCTGGCCCCGCGTTGAATACCATGGTGGAGTGCGCCAGGACCGGGCCTGGCTGCTACGGCGCGCGCATGACCGGCGGCGGCTTTGCCGGCTGCGCGGTGGCGCTGGTCGCGCTCAAACAGGCTGACGCCTTTGCCGACGCCGTGGCGGCGTGTTATGAGGCCGCGACGGGCCTGAAACCTGCCATCTACATCAGTCCCGCCACCGAAGGGGCGTCGGTTATCGAAGAGGTCTGACGCGCGTCAGGTTCACTGCCTCGCGATTTTTGTCGCACGCAAAGGCGCAAAGACGCAAAGAGGGGCTTCCCGCCGTGGCGGCGTGCTATGAGGCCACGACTGGCCTGAAGCCTGCCATCTATCTTCGCGATTTTTGTCGCACACAAAGGCGCAAAGACCGCAAAGGGCAGAAATTCTTGGCATTTTTGGCGGCTTTGCATGAGAATCGTGAACTAACGAACTTAGCAGAATTGGTGCGGCGGAAGAGCTGCGCATCGCCACCCTCCGCAGCGATGGCAGCTTGCGCAAGCCGCTGATCATCTGGGTGGTGCGCGTTGGCGACGATCTCTTCGTCCGCAGTGCCAACGGGACGCGTTCTCGGGCGTTCGCGGCGGTGTTACTCGTTGGCGCGCTTCGTCCCCCGCTCAAGCTGAGCTGACGTAGGTGCGCAGCAGCGTCGCCGGGCTGGCGGCGGTGACGGTGTAGGCGCCCAGCGCGGCGGGCAGCAGACAGAAGCGCACCCCCGCCAGCGCCAGCTCGTTGACTGTCACCTGGCCAGCTAGCGCGCCCCAGATCTCCAGGCTCTCTCCCGTGCAGGCGCCGCAGAAGACAGCGCCGGCCTCCAGGGTGATCCGCTCGGTGGTGAAGTAGCGGTTGCTGCACAGCAGCTCGCGGCGCACGCCTGGTTCCTCGGCGATCAGCGTCGGCGGGCAGATCTGCGGCTCGACGCGGGCGAAATCGATCACCGCCAGCGCCTTGTCCACATGCAGCGGCCGCGCCTTGCCCGCCGCGTCGACCCGTCCCCAGTCGTAGACCCGGTAGGTGGTGTTGGAATTCTGCTGGATCTCGGCGATCAGCAGGCCGCCCATGATGGCGTGCAGCGTGCCGGCCGGCACGCAAACGTGGTCGCCAGCCTGCACCGGCAGACGATGCAGATAGGGTTCCAACTGCTGCTCCTCGATCGCGCGGCGGAAGGCCGCGGGCGTTGTCCCCGCCTTGACGCCCACGATCAGCTCGGCGCCCGGCTCGGCGTGCAACACCACCCACATCTCGGTCTTGCCCAGCTCGTTGCCCTCGTGGGCCAGCGCATAGGCGTCGTCGGGGTGAACCTGCACCGACAGCGGGGTGTGGGCATCCAGCAGCTTGACCAGCAAGGGAAACTTGCCGCGCGCCTGCGCCCAGGCGTTGGCGCTGCCGATCAGATCCAGCCCCAGCTCGGCGTGAACCTGCGTCAACGGCCAGCCGGCGTAGGGGCCATTGGCGACCCGCGACACGCCGTCCTCGTGGCCAGCGATCTCCCAGCTCTCGGCGATGACCCCGTCGGCCGGCAGCGTGCGGCCCAGCTTCGCATGCAGATTGCGTCCGCCCCAGAGGTAGTCCTTCAGGACCGGCGTGAAGATCATGGGATAGAGCATGGCGTTCAGCGCAGCAGATAGATGAAGGAGACGATCACGCCGATGGTCACCACGACGCGGCGCAGGGTTTCCGGTTTGATGCGGCTGGCCAGCCGGCCACCGATCACGCCGCCCAGCAGCGCACCCACGGCCATCACCAGCGCGGCCGACCAGACCACGCGGCCGGAGAAGAGAAAGAAGGCTGCCGCGGCCGTGTTGACGCTGAAGGCGATGGCCTGCTTGAGGCCGTTGAGCCGGGTCAGCGTGTCGTCGATCACCAGCGCCAACACGGCCAGCACGATCACGCTCAGCCCCGCGCCGAAGTAGCCGCCGTAGATCGAGGCCAGGAAGACGGGGAAGACTACCCAGAACTCCGGCAGCGTGGCATGGCCGGCCCGCTGGGCCCGCGCCATCACCCAGCCGCGCAGGCGGTTCTGCATTCCCAGCAAGAGCGAGGCCAGCAGGATCAGGAAGGGAATCAGCGCGGCAAACAGCTTCTCACTGGTGTTCACCAACAGCAGCCCGCCCACAACGCCGCCCAGCGCGCCGGTGGGCGCCAACAGCCAGAGGCGACGGCGCTGGCCGGCCAGGTCTTTGGCTTGGGCCAGGGTCGCGCCCAGATAGCCGGGGGTCAGCGCCACGGTGTTGGTGATGCTGGCTGCCACCGGGGGGATGCCCACAAAGGTCAGCGTGGGAAAGGTGATCAGCGTGCCGCCGCCGGCGATCGCGTTGACCGCCCCGGCGGCGATGGCGGCCAAGGCGATCAAGAGCATGTCGAGAAAAGAGAGGGGGTCGGTCATGGGAATATTACGGGGCGATCCGCTCGAAGGTCTCCACGAACCGGATCCCCTGCGCCTCCAGCTCGGCCAGCACCGGCTGATAGATCTCCGGCGTCACCGGCGCATGCACGCCGGTCAGGTCGATCTGGCCGTGCAGAATCAGCTTGACCGCGATGGCCGCGGGCAGGCCAACGGTGCGGGCCATGCTGGTGTAGCCGTGGGGCAGGCCGAAATCGACCATGGTGGAGACGATGCGCTCCTTGCCGTCGGGGAACGCGGCCTCGAACTGGTGTTGCAGGATCAGCATATCCCGCTGGCCCGGCGCGTACTGCATCTTGTCCAACATGCGCGCGGTCAGGATATCGATAGGCGCTGCTCGACCAACGGGGTGGCCGGCCGGCAAGGGTTCATCGCTCAGCAGGCCCAGCCAGGCCAGGTTGTCGATCACCGGCGAGTCCAGCGGCAGGTCCAGATAGGCGGCCAGCGCGGCGCGCAGGCGGTGGCCCTCGCTGCCCACCAGCCGGGCGGTGAACTGGGCGAAGGTGAGACCCTCCAACCCATCCAGCGCCTTCTCCTCCAGCAGCCCCAGCTCGGCGATCTTGCGCAGAGTCTGGCACCAGCCGGGGTAACGCAGCGTGCCGCGGAAGAAGGTCTGCGGGTTCTCGATGCCGTAGGTCTGCATGTAGGGCAGGCTGTCGCGGTTGGGGTAGCCGTCGAAGCCGATGACCTGACCTTCCACCTCCACCGGCACGGTCCAGAAGTGATCGAACAGCTCGCCGCCGGGGATGATCACCTCCTGTCCGTCCCACAGATAATGCGCGGGGTTCTTGCCGGCCAACAGCACGCCGCGCGGACTCCAGGAGAACTTGTAGCCGAAGGGGTTGTCGTTGGCCTCGGGCGCGGGCAGGCCGCCGCACCAGGAGACGAACCTGGTCACATGGCCGCCGCGCGCCTGCACGCCGTGGATGATGCGCATGGCGGTCATGTGGTCGATGCCGGGGTCCACGCCGATCTCGTTGAGCAGGATCACGCCGGCCGCGCGCGCGGCGTCATCCAGCGCGGCCATGGTCTCCTTGATGTAGGAGGTGGTGACCATGTGGACGCCGTGCCGGATGCACAAGCGGGCCACGGTGGGGTGGTAGGCGTAGGGCAGCAGGCTGACAGCCAGATCGGCCTGGGCGATCAGCGCCTCCAGCGCGGCTTCATCGTCGGAGTTGACCTGCGCAGCCCGGCCGCGCGGGTGATCCTTGACCAGCGCCTGGGCCTTGCTCAGCGTGCGGCTGGCCACGGTGACGTGAAAGTCGGGCACGTTCAGCAGATAGTCCACGTGGGCGCCGGCCACCATGCCGGCGCCAAAGACGACGATGTTTTTCATGGCTGGGAGCTCCTTTAAGAGTAGTTAATTGCGACCGAGAGACTTCGGAAGTCGCCGCATCAGGGTTTTACCTGGCTATTCGCCCAAGACCGCATCCTTTTGAACGCTGCGGCGACTTCCGAAGTCTTGGGCTGAGCGGTTACTGCAGATGGTGTTGCAGGTAGCGATAGCTGGGTGTCAGCTCGCCGCGGTGGGCGATCACCGCGCGTTTAAGCTCCGGCGGCAGGGCCAGATCGTCGAACGACGCCGTGTAATCGGCCGCGGCCAAGGCTGGCGCGTAGGGCAGAAGCACCTGGCTGAAGTATTCGGAGGCGTCGCGCGGCAGCTCGCTGGGCAGGATGTCCA
>JAJTXO010000387.1 GCA_021463315.1 Caldilineales bacterium
GTAGCCTTGTTCACCCCCATCACCACCCACCAATCTACCAATCTACCAATCTACCAACCTACCAACCCACCAACCCACCAACCCACCCCTCAACACTCACTATACCCACACACATGGCACTTCACGCACCCCTCCACGTTCAGCAGCGTGCTGTTGCCGCAGTCGGGGCAGAGATCGCCGATCTGTTTGGGGATGGGCAGCGCCAACTGTTCGGCCGGGACCGCGCTGGCCACCGGCTGCGGCGCCGGCGCCTGTTCCAGATGCTCGCTCAGCACCTGGGCGATGGCGTCGGGCAGGCTGCGCACCCGCTGTGGGCCGAAGCCCAGATGCCGGCCGCCGCCGATGCCGTTGAGCTGGAACACCACCTGCTGCAGGCGTTCGGTGGGAGTCAGCGAGCTGGGCATGCGCAGGATCAGGCTGATCAGCCGGCCCAGCGCCTCGCTGACCGCCGCCACGTCGGAGCCGGCCTTGCCCACGTTCATGAAGATCTCGAAAGGCTCCCCCTCGTCGGTGTCGTTGACCGTCACATAGGCCGTGCCCAGGGGAGTCAGGCGCCGATAGGTGGCGCCGTGCAGCCGCCGCGGCCGCGGCCGCTTGGCGTCGTAGTCCACCGCGCCGTAGCTGGTCGCATGGGCGCCGTTGCCGTTGACCTCCGGCGGCATGGCCGGATGAGCCACTGCGGCCACCGCTTCGTGGCTTTCCAGCTTGCCGTTGGCGGTTGGTTCAGCCGCGCCGCCCTTCTTCGCTTCGGCTGTAGCCTTGGTCTCCAGCACCACCTCCTGGCGGCTGCCGGTGACGTAGACGGTCAGCCCCTTGCAGCCCAGCTCCCAGGCCTGGACATACGCCAGCGCCACATCGCCCGGCGTGGCTTCCGGCGGGAAGTTACAGGTCTTGCTGATACTGTTATCGACATAACGCTGCAATGCGGCTTGCATCAACACGTGTTCGGCCGGTGTGATGTCCTGGCTGACCACGAAGGTGTGTTGCAGCTCTTGCGGCAGCTCGTCGATGTGCTGGCAGGTGCCGGTCAGCACGATCTGCTCCACAATGCGCTCGCGGCGCTCGCCGGTGATGTCGGCCCGGTCCAGCGCCGCCAGGAAGAGCGGGCTGACGTAGGTCAGCGCCACATCGCCGCCAGCCTCTTTGACATAACGAGTGTATGCCAGCGCGAAGACCGGCTCACAGCCGTAGCCCTCGCAGCCCGCGACGGTCGAGATCGTGCCGGTCGGCGCGACGGTCGTCTGCGCGCCGTTGCGGATGCCGTGCGCCTTGATCCCATCGACGATGGCGTTCCAGTCCAGCTCCGGCCGGCCGAACTGATGGCTATAGGGCTGCAGCGGCGTGGGGGGCTGCCATTTGAGCTGTTCCGGGTCGTAGATCGATCCACTGATGGCGGGGAAGGGGCCGCGCTCCCGCGCCAGCTCGATGGAGGTGCGCATGCAGTGGTAGCGCACGAACTCCATGGCTTGGCCGGCCAGGTCCAGCGACTGGGCGTCGCCGTAGCGCACGCCGATCTTGTACATCACGTCGGCCAGACCCATGATCCCCAGGCCAATGCGCCGCACACGATGCGCCGCGTCCTGCAACTGGGGCACGGCCGGCACATATTTGTTGGCGCTGACCACGTCGTCCAGGAAGCGGGTCGATTCTTCCACTGTCTGCTCTAGCGCGGCCCAGTCGATCCGGCCCTCGGCAGTGACATGTTGGGCCACGTTGATGGAGCCCAGACAGCAGTTTTCATAAGGGCCCAGGAACTGCTCACCGCAGTTGTGTACCACGATGCCGTTCGCAACGAAGGAATGGGTCAGCGGTTCTGTGAGATCGTAGACCGGCTCCTCGCCACGCCATTCGATCGATTGTACCGTAGCGGTGAAATATTCGGCGTAAGGGCCGCGGCTGCCATAGCTTTCCAGTGCGGCTGCCAGTCGTTCAGCCTTAGCAGGCTGAAGGAAACCGATCTCAGAGCGGAATGTCACCAGATTCTGCCTGGAGATGACCAACTCATGGCCCGCCTGGGCGAAGTACTCGCGCTGCTGGCCGTGGCCATCGGGCATCCATTTGTAACCAGCCTTCTTGCGCTCCAGGTAGACCTTGCTGGCGATTCCGAAGTTGAGCAGCAATCGCTGCACGTCTTTCAGCAACCCAGGTTTGGAGGACCACAGACGGACGCTCACACCTTTACTGACATCGTCAAGGATCGTACCGTCGCTGGAGAAAAGCCCCTGCAGAAAGCCGCGTTGCATCTCTTCAGTGCCAGTGAAGACAATGGTCGGGACTTGTTCCTTGTCGGCAACACCCATGCCAGCAAGCCGTTCCTTCATCCGACCCGAGACGACACGTGTTTCTTGCCGGCCGGCAACCGGCACGGCGCTCACCTGATAGGTCCGTGTTGGTGCATAGATGTTGCGATGGTTTTCAACACCGACAAAGTTGTTGACGTAGCCAGCGAACTCCGGCGCAAGTTCTTGCTCGTCGCCGAAAAAGAGCAGCCCTGCTCCGTCAGCGATATTGAACGTGCCGTCGCCGATCAGCCAACCCAGCGTCCGACCCAATCCTAGAGTGCCATTCGGCCCAAATCCACCTTTGCGGTTGAGAATATGGACCTTGTCGCCCGGCTGGAGTTCTTGCAGGGTCCTCCAGCCTGCAACGGTCATGATCTGGTGATCGCTGGTGGCGTCAAGCTCATAGCCCTCGCTCGTGTGGAGACGATACACAGGCTTCCTGCCCGTATAGAACACCGGCGAGGCCCCGCTGGTATGCGCTTCGACGCCGAAACGACCATCCAGGACAACTTGCTGTGGCTGCTGCGAGTCGTAGAGGTCTTTTGCTTTGTGCAGACCGCCAGAGGTGTAGATCAGCGTATCACCCGTGACGCATGGGTTGGTCGCCTCCAGCTCATATAGATGCGGCACCGGATTGCTGCGATTGGCCGCGTCCAGGAAGAGCACGCCTGGCTCGCCGTTGCGATGGGCGTAGGTGATGATCTTGTCGAACAGCGCGCGGGCGCGCACGGTGCGGATCACCTTGCCGGTGCGGGGACTTACCAGGTCGAAGTCGGCATCGTTGTTGACCGCCTGCATGAAGTCATCGGTTACGCCGACGGAGATGTTGAAGTTGGGGATGTGCCCCTCTTCGGCCTTGCATGAGATGAACTCCTCGATGTCGGGATGGTCGATGCGCAACACCGCCATATTCGCGCCACGCCTGGATCCGCCCTGAGCAATCTCGCCAAACGCAGCGTCATAGACCCGCAGGAAGCCCACCGGTCCGCTGGCCACCCCTGCGCTGCTGTTCACCGGATCGCTCTTGGGGCGCAGCCGGCTGAAGCTGAAGCCGTTGCCGCCGCCCGTCTGCTGGATCAGCGCCGCGTTGCGCAGCGTGTTGAAGATCCCCTCCGCGGAGTCCTTGCCCATGTCATCGTCGATAGCCAACACAAAGCAGGCCGCGAGCTGGCCCAGCGGCGTGCCCGCGCCGGTGAAGGTCGGCGAGTTGGGGAAGAAGCGCAGCTCGGTCAGCAGGTCATAGAAGCGCTCGGCCATCGCCTGATACTCAGCCTCGTCGCCGTAGGCCCGCTCCGGCAGCGCCACATGGCTGGCCACGCGCCAGAACATTCCCTGCACCGTCTCGGCTGGCTTGCCATCCAGCCCCTTGCGCAGATAGCGCCGGCGCAGCACCTCCAGGCCGTTCTCGCTGATGCGATTCAATTCGCCCTGTCGGGAAACAGGCAGGGACAGGGTTTCTTCCAGAGTCGATGCCATACTGCTCATCTCAAATCCTCCACTGCGAGAAATGATAACCGCGGTGACATAACATCGTATTCACCAGGTTATGTTGAAAGCGATAGCGAAAAAAAAGCGAACTATCAGCGCACCGGCTCGTAGATGAACCGTCGCCCACCGCCGTCGATGATCTCCTCGCCCACCCGATAGAGCAGGCCGCGGCGCTCCAGCTCCTTCAGCCGGTTGCTCTTGGTGCTGGGGGAGAGGCTATCGGGCAGGTCCTGGGCGCTGATCTGGCCGCGCGTCACGGCCAGGCTGTAGGTCTGCAACAGCGCCGGGCTGAGGCTGCCCAAAACGCTGGCATTGCCCTGCCCGTCGACCTGCACACAGGTCAGGCCATGCAGCGACACGGCCGCGGCGATGCTTTCGCTGACGCTGTGGCTGGGCCGGCGCACCACCACGAAGCGCGGCGTCTTGGCGCGCTGCGAGGCTTTCAGCAAGCTGGCCACCACCTCGTCAGCCCAGGAATAGTCCATGAACTGCACCAAGTCCAGATCGAGCACCAGCATGCTGTTGGCCGGCATGGCCTTGAGCCTGGCCAGCAGATCGTCTTTGGCTTGGGCGTCGCGGCCGCCCAAAATCGGTCCGGTCAGCTCAATTTGCTCTTCGTGCAATGGCATTATGCTCCACCGAGATCTTGAAAGGGACGGGGAGAGTTGACCTGAAGTCACCCATCAGATGCATGGCACTTCACGCCCGCCCGCGAAGTCCACACTGGTCCGGCGCTGACGCCGCTCAGCGTTGGCTGAAGCTGATGCCGATCTGGGCGCCGGGAAACCAGCTTGTGGCCAGCGTCCGCGCCGGGTGTTCAGCGCTCACGTAGAGACGTTCATCGCCGGAGCGAATGGTCAGCCGCCCGCCGTAGCGACGCACCACCGCGTAGATGCTGCGCAGACCCACGCCGCCGCCGCTGGTTCGGCTGCTCAGGCCGCCTAAGGCCTGTTGGATCGCCTCGCCA
>JAJTXO010000388.1 GCA_021463315.1 Caldilineales bacterium
GGGAGGTGGGAGATACCACAGCGGATGGGGGACAGCGGATGGGGGAGGTGGGAGATACCACAGCGGATGGGGGACAGCGGATGGGGGAACCGATCACCGATCACCGGTCACCGATCACCGATCACCGGTCACCGATCACCGATCACCGATCACCGATCACCGATCACCGGTCACCGATCACCGATCACGCTTCCGTCGCTGGGCGTTGGTCTTGTTGGCGCTCTCGGCTCTGGGGACGTTGGGCGTTTATCTGGCTTACAATACGCAGTTCGTGCAGCCGCAGGGACGCTATCTGTTCCCCGCGCTGCCCTTCGTCAGCCTGGCCGCGGCCGTGGGATGGTGGAGCGTGGCGCGCTGGCCGGCGGCCGCGCGCTGGGCCGCGCTGGCGCTGCTGCTGGCGACCGGGCTGGCTGCGCTGTGGGGGGTGACGCAGGAGGGGATCAACCGGTGGTCGCTGTTGATTTTCGGCGGCGGCGGAGCGCTGTTGCTGGCGTGGAGCCTGGCGCTGCCGCGTTTGGTGGGCGCGGCATGGAGATGGACGACCAGGCTGGTGTACGCGTTGCCCTTCGCGGCGATGGCGGGATTGAGCTTGCTGGCATTGAGGGTGTTCATTCTACCGCAGCTGCGCTGAACAGATGTGGGCGCTTGTGGCGCCGTCCATAATTTCGCTGCTTGACCTTTTTCTGCTTTTGGCGTAAAGTATGCCCCGTTGAGTTGATCATCAATCGACGGCCCATAGCGAGGAGAGACCTATGCGCACCAGAACCCTGAATATCCTGCTTGTCTTGATCGTAGCAGCACTTCCTGCCGCCGCAAGCGCCGGTCCAGGAGAGCCAACCAGCAGTTGGCAGCAAGAAACCTATGGCCAGTGGAGTAAGAACCAATTCAGCCAGACCGAGTTGACGAACCAGTGGTGGACCAACGACATCTTTCCGGCCAACGATCTTACCTGGGGCACCCAAGCTGTCGCTGCGTTCGATGCCGACAACGACGGCGATATCGATCTGGCGCTTGGCCGCTGGCAACGCGATGTACTATACCTCAACGATGGCGCCGGGAACTTCAGTATTGCCGAGGCAGGCGCGTTTGACGACGAGGACAAGCATAGCTCCACCATGGCAGCCTTCGACGCTGATGGCGACGGGGATATGGACCTGCTCACTGGCTATTACGCGTACAATGGTCCGCAACCCCACTCCCACGTCTTGTTTCTGAACGATGGCAACGCGCTGTTCTCGCGCGGCGAGGCTGGAGAGCTCGACGACATTCCTATGCAAAGCAACGCCTTGGCTGCATTCGACGCCAATGGGGATGGCCATACTGACGTACTGGTCAGCGCCGTCAACGGCAGTACACTGCGGCCGATCGAGCTCTTCATCAACGACGGCGCGGGGCGTTTCACACGCCGCGATGCCGGCGCGCTGGACGACGTGCCGCACCGGGCAAATGCCTTCGCAGCGGTCGATATCGACGGCGACCTTGATCTGGATCTGGTGGTAGGCCTGAATCAGGAACAAGATGCGGTGTTCGTCAACGATGGAACAGGCCGCTTCAGCAAGATAGAGGCGGGTGACTTCGATGACGCTGTCCACGATACGATGGCGTTGGCCGTATTCGACGCCAACCTGGATGGCTCTCTGGACATCGCTGTGGGCTATGGCGGCTACCGGGAACGCATTCCCAACGCGCTGTTCCTCAACAACGGCCACGGCCGCTTCATGCGCAGCGAAGCAGGAGCATTCGACGACGAAGCCCGCCGGACGTATGTCTTGGTTGCTTTCGATGCCGACAACGACGGCGATCTGGACCTGGCCGCAGGACGGGGAGATGACGCCCGCCGCGAGCCGAATGCTCTCTTCGTCAACAACGGCGTCGGCAGCTTTGATCAGGCGGCGACCGGGGTTTTCGAGTCTGACATCCTATGGACCTCCAGCATGGCAGCCTTCGACGCCGACAACGACGGCGACCTGGAGTTGGCCACCGGCAGTGATGCGGCCTTCAGAGTCTATCGCAATCACTGGAACGATCTCACGTGCGTGACCCTGGGCTATGTGGGACTCGGTGCGTCTGACGAGGACCAGTTCCACGAACCTACCTATCCGGCCTCGCTCCTGCTCCCCTTTGACGCCGACGGGGATGGCGATCTCGATCTGGCAACTGCAAGCAGCCCTTTCGGGTGGCCCGGCCAAATCTACTTGAGCGATGGTGCAGGCGCGTTCGAACGCATCGACGCTGGGATGTACAGCTCAGATCGATGGAACGTCAGAGATATGGTCGCGCTGGACGTCGACAACGACGGCGACACAGACCTGATGGCAGGGCTCTATCAGCAGGGAACGGCCAATGTCATTTACGTCAACGACGGCGCCGGGCGTTTCCGCCGCGGCGATGCCGGCCCGCTGACCGCCGTGCAGGGCGACACCATCGCAGTGGCCACGCTCGACGCAGATCGCGATGGCGACGACGACCTTGTGACATCGAGCCTTGTGAGCAACAGCGTGTACCAGCACCTCTATTTGAACGACGGACACGGTATGTTCACTGTTGGAGACGGTGGAGCGCTCGGCGCTATCGATCGCAGCGCGCGGGATATTCTGGCTATCGACCTCGATCGCGACGGCGACAGCGACCTGGTGATAGCGACAGATGGCGCTGGCGCCATCCTCCTGAATGATGGTCATGGGCGCTTCACTCAGATCGACGCGGGCGCGTTTTACAGCCTGCGCTCCTCGCAGGTCGCAGCCCTCGACGCTGATGGTGACAACGACCTCGACCTCATGGTCAAGACCATCGTCGGCGAGCTCAAGCTGCTGCTCAACGACGGCGCCACACATTTCAGCCTGTCGCAGACCAGCAACTTGCAGGGCGTGGCGGGCGTCGAGGGCTGGGCGCTGCTTGATATCAACCGCGACGGTGCGGTCGATATCGTTGCCGGCCGTCAAAACCAGACCGGCGCACTGTACCTCAACGACGGCAATGGTGTCTATTCCATCGGTCCATCCCCGCTGTTCGCGGATTTCGCCACGCGTATCGTGGCGCTGGCTGCCCTGGACATCGACCAGGACGGCGATGATGATCTGGCTGCTGCTTCCAGCGGGGCCAAGGCCATGTACAGGAACAATGGGCCGGGCGCGTTGACTCTGTTCGATGCAGGCGACTTCAGCGACAAGAATGGCATGTTGTCCTATGCCATCAACCACCTGGACTTCGACAGCGATGGCGACTTGGACCTGGTGGTGGGTCGCCAGCAACAGCGCAATGGCGCGTTTCGCAACGACGGCGGCGGACGTTTCAGCCGCATCGATGCAGGCGACTTCGACGATTTGGCAGGCAAAGCCACGGACATTGCTGCGTTCGACGCCGATGGAGACGGCGATTTGGACCTGGTCGTCGCCAATGGCGATTGGCCCTACCTTTTCAGTCCCTACCCTGGGGCTCCAGCGGAACCAACCAGCCGCAACGCTCTCTACCTCAACAGCGGTTCGGGAGTGTTTCATCTGGTCGATGCCGGCGACCTCGACGACACGACGCAAAACAGCCAGGCTCTGGCCGCCTTCGACGCGGACGGCGATGGCGATATCGACCTGGCGGTAGGCAATGGCCAGCGAACCTACAGCGGCGGCGCAGATCGCAATCAGTTCTTTCTGAACGACGGCAACGGACGTTATACCCTGACGACAAACGAGGTTTTTGCCAACTCAGGCGGCACCACCGTCATGGCTGCGTTCGATGTTGATGGCGACACCGACAAAGATCTGGTTCAGCAAACCAATACCACGCTGCGTTTGCGGCTTAACAACGGTTTCGGCCAGTTTGCTGAAGGCCCCGTGGGTGACCTCTGGCGGGCGGACACGATAATCACCGAAGCATTGGTGCCTTTAGACGTCGATGGCGACGGCGATCTTGACCTGATCGTAGGCAACGACAACAGAACCTACGGTGTCGGCAATCTCAATAGCCTTTATCTCAACGATGGCTCAGGCAGCTTCACGCGCACAGCGGCTGGTGACCTGACAAACAACCCGGCGCGCGTGCGCGCAATGACGGTGCTGGATTTCGACGGCGACGGCGACTTGGATCTTGCGACAGCCAACAGCTACGAGTATTCCCCTGCACTGAACGTCCTGTATCTTAACAATGGAGCCGGCGTTTTCACGAAAGCCAGAGCTGATTCGTTCGCCCCAGCCCAAGGTCTCGTCGCCCTGACTGCCTTTGATGCTGACGGTGATGGCGACACCGACCTGGCCGCAGGAAATGTGACAGACAACCAGATCTTCATCAACGAACACCTCTATGAGAACGGTTCGCTGACCAGCACCCTTGTCACGCCAGCGATCGTCGATCCCCGCTTCAGCGTTTCAGCCTGGCGATCTGTCCAGGTCGACGAAACGGTCCCGCCACAATCACGGCTTACCTATGATGTGCTGAACGCAGGCGGAAGCCCTATTCCAGCTTTCACCAATCTGCGCCCCGATGCCGCCGGCCGGATCGACCTGAGCGGTCTGAACCCTGGCGCCTATCCGGCCATCCGCCTGCGCGCCAACCTGGCTGACCTCAATACCGGGCCAGACTTCAACGACCGCACGCCCCAACTGTGCGCATGGACCGTCACGTTCGATATGGCGCAGGGTCGCGTGCGCTACTTCCCCTACGCGCCGCATAGCGCAGCGCGGGCGCAATGACTGCACGGCGCATGCTGCCCACTGAGGCTGGCGCCAACACGGCAGC
>JAJTXO010000389.1 GCA_021463315.1 Caldilineales bacterium
CCGACCGAGCCAGTGCTTTGGCCGGTCTCCGACCGAGCCAACCCGCGGGCGCTGCGTCGACACGTCTACCAACGCGTCGGCGCAGCGCCCTGTTTTATTGGTGCGACCGCACAGCTCCCGCCGGGGCTAGAAATGGGCCAGACTGCCGTCGACCTTGGCCCGATGGACCGCGCGGCGAAAGATGGCCAGGCTGGCCGGCACCAGGATGGCCGAAAAGATCAGCAGGGCCGCGATGTTGGGCCATAGCTCCTGAAAAGAGGCGTTGGTCAGCAACGCCCGCCGCATGCCATCCAGCGAATAGGTGATGGGCAGCAGCCAGGAGAGCTTCTGCAGCCATTCGGGCATCAGGCTGACCGGATAGTAGACGCCGCCCAGCAGCAGGCCCAGCGAGTTGAAAAGCCAGGTCACCGGATCGCCCCGCTTGAGCACCATGATGAAGCTGGCGGCGATGATGCCCACCGCGGTCATGGCCACGATGGTCAACACCAGGATCACCAGCGCGGCCGGCACGTTGCCGTTGATCTGAACGCCAAACAGCAGCGCGCCCAGGATCAGATAGACAAAAACCTGGAAGGTGACGAAGCCGTAGTCGTAGATGCTGCTGGAGAGCACGATGGTGCTCAGCCGCGTCGGCGTCAGCAACATGGCCTCCAGCGTGCCGGTGGTCTGCGCCTCGCGGATGGTGCCGGCGAAGCCCTGCAGGCCGACGCCGAAATAGCCCGAAAAGGCCAGGCCGATCAGCACAAAGGCGAAATAGTTGCCGCCGTAGGGCTCCAGATAGGGCGCGGCCGATGGGCCTACCAACTTGCTGAGAAAATAGAAGACCAGCAGGTTGAAGAAGATGCCAGAGACCTGCAACAGGAAGGCAAAGCGATAGCTGAGCTGGAGCCGCAGGTCGCGGCGCAGGAAGGCCAAAGCACGGGTCATAGCTCTCCCACCGTTTGTGTGAAGCGCTGGAAAACCTGTTCCAGCGAAGCCTGCTGGCGCTGCACCTCGCGCACCTGGCCGCCCGCCAGCACGATGCGCCGCAGCAGCTCGGCCAGCCCTGCCTCGCCGCCATCCTCTTCCAGCTCCAGCAGCCACTGGCCCGGCTGTCCATCGGGCTGGGCATGCAGACGGCCCGGCAGGCCCGCGGCCAGGCTGGCGGGATCGCCGGCGAGCTGGCTGACGTGCAGCCGGTAGCTGGTGGTCGGCCCCAGCCGGGCGCGCAGCTCGGCCGGCGTGCCCTGCGCCTGCAAGCGGCCGGCCTGCATGATGCCGATGCGCTGGCTGAGGCGTGCGGCCTCGTCCAGACGATGGGTGGTGAGCAGAATGGTCATCCCCTCGCCGGCCAGCAGCTCCTGCTCGATGAACTCATGCAGGCGCAGGGTTGCCGTCGGGTCCAGGCTGCGCGTCGGCTCGTCCAGGAAGAGCAGGCGCGGGTGGTGCAGCAGGGCGCGGGCGATGCTCAGACGCTGCTTCTGCCCGCTGGAGTAGGTGCGGAAGGGACGGTCGGCGTGGCTGGCCAGATCGACCTTCTCCAGCAGCTCGCCGGCGCGCTGCCGGGCCTGGGTCTCGTCGAGGCCGCAGAGCGCGCCGAAGAACTCCAGATTGTGGCGACCGCTGAGCCGCCAATAGAAGCTGCGTTCGTCGCCTGAAGCCATGCCGATCATCTGACGAATCTGGTTGCTCTGGCTCAGATCGACGCCGAAGATGCTGCCGCGGCCGCTGCTGGGCACCACCATGGTGCAAAGCAGCCGGATCAGCGTGGTCTTGCCGGCGCCGTTGGGGCCCAGCAGGCCGTAGAGCTCCCCCTGATTGACGGTTAAGGTGACGCCATCGACGGCGACAACGCTGCCAGGGGCGTCGGTGCGACGCCGTCGCCCTGGCCGAAGCAGATCGCCCCAGCCGCGCGGCAGGGAGAACTGCTTGCTCAAGTGCTCGGTTTGGATGGCTGCATCGGTCATGGCGAGATTATACCATGCCTGAAGAAGGGAAAGCCAATCGGATCAGCCTCTGGCCCTTGCTGTGACCCGGCTGGACCGAAAGACTTCGGAAGTCTCGACCCCGGTTTATTGAGATGACACTGCGGCGACTTCCGAAGTCTTGAATTGCTGCTGGTACTGATTTCCTATTGACGAATGACGATTGTGCAGTTAGAATCGTTGAGTGTCACAAACTGCCGCCGACGAACCATCATCCCGGCGTCTGCACGGGTGACCGTTTCTGGCGAAGCGCGCAGCGCTTGCCAAAAACCTGGCCGCCCATGCAATCTACCCGCAACGAGGTGAAAAACTATGAAACGCTTCCGGCGACATCCACTGCTGCTGGCTGGCTTGGCGCTGCTGCTTCCATTGATTCTGATCACCGGCTGGACGGTGGCATCGGCCCGGTCGCCCCAAGCCCCCTTGCTCCAAACAGACCCCGCGGCCACGGAAACGCCCAGCGCGGCGGCCGCTCAGCCAGAATCAGGGGCGCAGAACCCACCGGCCTGGCCAGAGCCGGGAATCTATGTCTTTCTGGACTGGCGCCACACCAGCCCGGTCGAGTATCCCTATGTGGTGGGCGGCCACATGACCTTCCAGTGGAACCGCATCGAGACGACCGCGCCAGGGGTCTACAACTGGCAGTTGGTCGACACCTGGCTGCAGGCGGAGGCGGCCCTGGGCAAGCCAACCGGCATTCGCTTCAACAGCTACGATGGCCTCTGCTGCGGCGGGGCCTGGCTGCCGGAATGGTACATGCAGCAGCAGCCCAACGGCTATGTGACCTGCACCATCAACGGCCAAAGCCATATCGTGCCCAAGTACTGGTCAGCCAGCTATCAACAGGCGTGGTCCAGGTTCATCCACGCCGCGGCCGCGCGCTATGGCAACGATCCCCGCGTGGCCTGGGTGGAAATCAGCACCGGCATGTACGGCGAGACGATCCCGGCCGACAACGAGGTGGACGCGTGTCTGGCCGCCAACGGCCTCACGGCTGAAGGCTGGGTGGCAACCACCAACGCGATCACCGACATCTACACCTCGGCCTGGACCAACAAGCCGCTGATGCTGCAATACGCGCCCTTCTTCACCAAGCGCTGGGAGCGACGCGAGTTCGTCGACTACGCGGGCAGCCAGGGAGTCGGCTTCAAGCACAACCGGCTGCTGGTGGACCACGACGATCAGGTGATCGACAACCCCAGCCACACCGACTACCGCGCCGGCCAGTACGACGCCATGTTCAGCTTCCCCAACACCTCGGGCCCCCTGGCCTGGGAGATCTACCGCGACGGGCTGTTCACCGAGTCCGATGTCTACTGGGCGGTGCTCAATGCGCTGGACAAACACCCGGCCTATTTCGTGGCCAAGTGGGATCTGCTGACCAGCGCGACCCCGTTCGAGAAGGAGCTGTGGCACTACGCCAACCGCTATCTGGGGCGCACCCTGGCCGACACGCCGTCGGTCTGGACCGCGCTGCGCGAGCCGGTGTCCACCTGGTATCCCCAGCGGGGCAACTTCAACTTCTGGCTCTACCAGAACAACAGCGTGATCGGTGGCGCCACCGTGCCGCTGTGGAATGTCACCAGCGACATGCGCGGCCGCTATGCCCGCCGCACCAACGGTCCCAGCAATCCCTACATGTACTTCAACGTGGACGACGGCTACATGCTGGGCGGCAGCAACGCGATCAGCCTCACCGTAACCTACCTGGATCAGGGCGCCGGCAGTTGGCGGCTGGAATACGACGCGGTCAACGATCCCTACGCGGTGGGTTTCACGGTGCAGAAGCAGAACAGCGGCCAATGGCGCACGGTGACGCAGGTGCTCAACAACGTCTACTTCGGCAATCGCCAGACCGGAGGCAGCGACTTTCGCATCTACAACGGCGGCGATGACAACGACACCTTCCACTTCGTCGATCTCAAACGGCTCAACACCATCCAGCAGGTGCGGGTGGTCTTGCAGCCCGACGGCACCACCTACGATGGGGTCACCGACACCTATATCAGCAGTTGGAGCGCCGACGCCAACTACGGCACGCTGTCGCGCGTCTCGGTGCGGCCCAACGACGAATGGGCGCCGCTGCTCAAGTTCGACCTGACCGGCGTCGTGCCGAACCAGGCGACCATCGTCGAGGGCTTTCTGGACCTCTACGTCAACTCACGCTCCAACGAGACCAACTGGCTGGACGCTGGCGTCTATGCGCTGCGCCGCAACTGGGGCGAGGAGCAGGCGACCTGGAACCGCGCGACCAGCTCCGTGCTGTGGAGCACAGCCGGCGCCAACGGCATCCCGGCCGATCGCAGCGGCGTGCTGCTCTCCCAGCAGCGACTGGACGAGGTCAAGGTCTGGGAACGGTTCAACATCACCCAGGCGCTAGGGGAATGGATCACCGGACAGCAGGCCAACCACGGCCTGGTGATCAAGGGAGGCAGCGGCAGCGGCGGCGTCAACTATGACTTCGCGTCCAGCGAAAACGCCGAGCTGGCCATCCGGCCGCGGCTGGTGTTCACCTATGCCGTCTCCATCGCGCCGCCCACGCCCACGCCCACCCACACCCCCACCCGCACGCCGACGCCCACCACTGGCCCTTCGCCGACGCCCACAGCCACCCGCACCCCTACGGCCACCCCGACCCACACGCCCACGGCCGGACCGACCGCCACGCCCACCCCCACGCGCACGGCCACCCCCACCGCCACGCCCCGGCCGCCCGATCCCGACCGCACGATCACGGGCGCGTACATGGCGCAGC
>JAJTXO010000039.1 GCA_021463315.1 Caldilineales bacterium
GCGCAGGTTTGTTCAAAACGAACTCACAGTCCATAAGACTTCGGAAGTCTTCCCCCTCTATTGAGATGATACGATAATGCTGTGTCAAGGAGGTAAAACGCTTGGCAATCACAAGAGAGCAAAAGGAACAGTTCGTCGCGTCCTATCTCGAGCAGTTGAGCAAGAGCCCGGCTATCGTGTTGACTGACTACCGCGGCACCACCGTGCAGCAGATTCAGCGGCTGCGCGGCCAGATGCGCGAGCACAATGCCGGTGTGCAGGTAGTCAAGAACAGCTTGCTGGCTATTGCTCTGCAGAAGGCTGGCCTGCCGGCGCCGGCGGACCAACTGGTCGGCCCGACAGCCGTGATCTATCTGCCCGAGGACGTGGCGTCCGCTGCCAAGGCGCTCTTCGATTCGATCAAGGACCTGGACAAGATCAAAGTCCGAGGAGCCATCCTCGACGGCCAGGTTCTCGACGCCGAAGGCGCGCGCAAGCTGCGCGATCTGCCCAGCAAGAGCCAGGTTCTGGCCCAACTGCTGGGCACCATCCAGGGACCGGCCAGCGAGCTGGTGCGCACCCTGGAGGCGCCCGCCAGCGAGCTGTATCGCACGCTGCAAGCGCCGTTGCGCGAGCTGGCGCTCACAATCCAGTCGTACGCCGACAAGGGCGCTCAGGCCAACGCCTGATCGGCTTCTACCGCATGGCGCTTCGTGCGCCGCCACATGCCATCCCCCGGGATGGCGCAAAGCAACTTTCGCTAACTCTCAAAACCCAAATGGAGGTTTCGCACCGTGTCTGACAAGATCGCACAGGTAAAAGAGCTCTTGAACTCGCTGACGCTGCTTGAGGCTGCTCAGCTCGCCAAGGAACTGCAGGATGAGTGGGGCGTCACCGCTGCTGCTCCCATGATGGCCATGGCGGCCGCGCCCGCGGCTGGCCCCGCGGCGGCCGCTGAGCCGGTCGAGGAGCAGACTGAGTTCGACGTCGTCCTCAAGGGCATTGGCGACAACAAGATCAACGTCATCAAGGAAGTCCGCAAGATCACCAACCTGGGCCTGAAAGAGGCCAAGGACCTGGTCGAGTCGGCTCCGACGACTGTGATCGCTGCTGTGTCCAAGGAAGCGGCGGCTGAGGCCAAGGCTGCCCTCGAGGCGGCCGGCGCGGCGGTCGAGGTCAAATAACCTCGTCCCTGCGGGTCGTCACGCCAACGAAACAAGCCCCTGCTGCAACAGCAGGGGCTTGTTGTTTGTCAGGCGCAACGCCTGGCGCGGCGGCCAGCGTTCACCGCGGCAGCCACGCGGCCGGCCCTGGCCGACAGGTCAGGCTCGACGATGTTCGAAGACCTTGCCCTGAGCCGTGTCCAGCAGAATCCAATCTCCATCCTGCAGGGCGTCGATGGTGTCCGCGCCTACCAAGGCCGGCAGGCCCTGTTCCACGGCCACCATGTAGCCGTGCGACTCGGCGCCTTCTTCGACCGTGATCAAGCCCGCCGCGCGCTGGAGCAGGTAGGTGAAGGTGCGGTCGGTTTGCTGGGTAACGACGATCTCATCGTGATGCACCGCGATATGATCTTCCAAAGGACCTTCCAGCCGGCGCACACGCCCTTGGACGGTCTGATTGCCCAGCCCGTGGCCGCGCGCCAGCACCCTGGTCAGTCTGTAGACCTTGATCAGGTCGGTGCCGCCCACCACACGCCCTCCCCGGCCGGCGGTGATCACCACCGTGTCACCCTCGCCCACCAGGCCGGCTGTTCTGGCTGTCTCGACAGCCTCATCGATCACGGTGTCGGTATCCGCCGCCCGCCGGCTGATCAAGGGATGCACGCCCCAGAACAGCGCCAATTGGCGCTGCACGGCTGGGTTGGGGGTGATGGCTATGATGGGGCTGGAGGGGCGAAAGCGTGAGAGGATGCGCGCGGTGCTGCCGGTGATGGTGGGGGCAATGATGGCGCTGGCGTGCAGCATGACCGCGGTGTCGACAGCGGCGTGGCATACCGCTTCGCTGATGGGATGTTGCGCGCCGCCGAGCGGCCAGGGACCGAAACGCCCATGAGGCTCGATCTCGGCCGCGATGCGGACCATGGTTTCGACCGCTTCGATGGGATATTTGCCCACGGCCGTTTCGCCCGACAGCATGATCGCGTCGGCGCCATCCAGAATAGCGTTGGCCACGTCGCTGGCCTCGGCCCGCGTCGGCCGCGGGTTGCGAATCATCGAGTCCAACATCTGAGTGGCAGTGATCACCGGCTTGCCAGCCTGGTTGGAGAGTTGGATGATCCGCTTCTGCATCATCGGCACCCCCTCCGGCGAGACCTCGATGCCCAGATCGCCGCGGGCTACCATGATGCCATCGGCCGCGTGGACGATCTCCTGAATGTTCTCCATGGCCTCTGGCTTCTCGATCTTGGCGATAATGGGGACCAGCCGTCCAAACTCCGATTGCTGGCGGATCAGATCGCGCAGGTGCTCGACGTCCTCGGCGCGGCGCACGAAGGAGAGGGCGATCCAGTCAACGCGCTGTTTGAGGGCGAAGATCAGATCATCCTTGTCCTTCTCGGTGATCGACTCAATCGAAAGATGCGCCTTGGGCAGATTGATGCCCTTGTTGGAGGTCAACACGCCGCCCGTGACCACGCGGCAGTGGACGTTGGCTTCGTCCTTGTCTTCCACCACCAGGTCCAGCAGCCCATCATCCAGCATGATCCGGTCGCCGATCGCCACCGCCAGAGGCAGACGCTTGAACTGCACCGGAACCAGCGCGGCTGTGGCTGGCACATCGTCGATGGTCAAGCTGACATGAGCGCCGTTCTGCAACAACACCCCCTCAGGCGGCATCTGCCCTACCCGCAGCTTGGGTCCTTGCAGGTCAGCCAGGATGGCCACGGCCTTGCCCTCGCTGTTGGCCACGGCGCGGATGTTCCTGATGTTTTCGGCGTGAAGCTCCTGCGCGCCGTGCGACATGTTGATGCGTGCGACATCCATGCCTGCCCTGATCAGGCGGACAAGCATCTCACGCGATTGGCTGGCCGGTCCGATGGTGCAGACGACCTTGGTTCGTTGCATGTTGGCTCCTCTTGCTGCTTTATTGAGGCGGCGTCTTGGCCGCTTGAATCGTCTGTTCCTGTCGGGTCAACTCCGCCGCTTCAGCCGTCAGATCGGCGGTCTTGGACTTGGCGCCGAAGGCGCGTTTGACTGATTGCGCCACGCGGCCTGCTGGCCCGTTGAGATCGTCCGTCAGGTCGGCCACCGTTGCCACCGGCGACGGCAGCTCGCCTCCTGCGCTGGCCAGGTCTTCTCGGTGCCGACACACCCACAGATAGAGATCAGCGGCCGTGCGTCCAGGGAAATGTTCCAGGATGGTGGAGGCCCAGATGGCCGCGGCCACCGGCAGATAGACGTGATCATACCAGCTTGCCACGGCCTCGTCCCAAGGAATCTCCCGTTGCTGCTCCAGGCCCAGATAGTAGCGATGCACCTCGATATGCTGAAGCAGCTCGTCATAGCTGCCGATCTCAGTTACCTCGACATCCGGCTCCGGTCGCAGCTCCTCCAGATGAGTCCGCCGCAGGAAGTTGGCCTGCTCGGCCTTCAGCAGCAGGTCTTGCGGACGGGTCGAGACATCGATCGATACAGGCGTTTCGATGCGGGTCACGTAGGCCTCGATGTCGTGCAGGCCGTTGGCCCGGGCCACGGACACCCGATGGTTGCCATCCCGGACGAAGTAGGCATCGCCCACCTGGTAGACCTCGATGGGGGGCAGGCCAAGCGGGCTGTGCAGCGCCGCATCCACGGCGCTCCAGCGCGCCGCGCTGATCGCTTCTCTGGGCAGAAACTCGCGGGTGAAATCGCGATAGCGCCCCACGCTGCCGATGATTTTCTTCAACGGAATGGTCTCGGGCTCGCGCTTCTCGACCTGCTGCCAGGCCTGCAGGGCCACTTGCACCGAATCGAACGACAACAGCTCTGGCGCTCGGCCGCGCACCAAACTGAACAAATCGTCGAAGAACACCTTGCGCCGGGCGTTTTGGTAGCGCCGGCTGGCATCCTGTTGCGCCACTTGGTTGTTGCTCATGGGGCCAAGTTTAGCACAGTTATCGCTGGCTGTCTAGAGCCCAAGACTTCGGAAGTTGCCGCTGCCGCAGGCCGGCTCCAGAAAGCGGGCGTCGATGCGCTCCGTCTCCTCCTTCACCAGGTCGAGCATCGCCTCGGCCATCCAGGCTGGGGTGAAGACCTCGCCATGGTCGGCGACGCGCTGTTTGGACTTGCTTGTCGGGAATTTCCAGGCAGGCGGCCGCGCCGTACTGCGTCGGGGCCGGTCATGTGCCGCCGGGAGCCTGCTCTCAACCGGCGCCGGATGCGCCGCCGCCGGATGCGCCGGCCGCACCGCCAGCGCCGGCTCCGCCGCTGCTGAACGATGCCTGGCTGGCGACCATGACCGCCACGAAGGCGGCAGACGAGTCGTCGGTCCGCAGGGCCTGGAACCAGGGGGGTGCGCTGAAGCCGCTCTGCTCCTGGTAGCGCTTGGCCCACGGCTCGCCCAGGCCGAAGCCAGCCGCATAGGGCAGGTAGCGCTCGAATCGTGCGGTGTCCAGCAGCGCTTCCTTGCCCTTGGCCACGTCCTTGAGATAGGCGGCGAAGCTCTTCCAGTCCGCCGCCGCCCGCTCGCCTTGCTCGGTCCACGTCGAAAAGGTCGCGGAGACGATCAGGCCCAGCAAGCCGGCGATGAACAGTCCCGCGCCCAAACCGGCCAGCACCGCGGCCATGGGCAGCACGCTCCACTGCCCGTTTTCGGCGGACACAGCGCTCCAGACCATGCCGATGCCGAAGCCAACGCCGCCCAACAGCAGCGCCAGCACGCCGGCCGCCACCAGCCGGCCGCGCTGCGCCTGGCGTTGCGTATCCAGCAGGCCGGCCAGCGCCATCTCCTCGTCCAGCGGCTTGTTGAACTGTTTGTTTTGACCGGCCAGGCGCGTGCCGACCTTGGGTAGCGGCAGCTCATCCTCGATTCCATGCTTGGTTTGAAACAGCGCGTCCAGCAGGCCGTGTTCGTGCGGCCGCAGGGCGGCAGGCCCCGGCTGGCGGTGCAGCGTAAAGCTGCGGCCCCAGCGGCTGGCCTGCTCGTCGATGCTCAGCACGCCGCGCTGGGCCAGGTCGAAGAGGGTGGCCAGCGCCGGACTGCCGCTGCCCGCCAGCCTGGTGGCAATGGCCGGCGCCGCCTGGCTGGGCGGTTCAGTGCGGCGGATCGGCGCGACTGGCTGCGACGCCTGCGGCCGGCGAAAACGACGGGCAAACACGACCAGCCCGACGCTGGCCAACAGCAGGGTGAGCAAGGCCGCGCCCAGGCCGAGAAGCAAGGTCGGCTGGGTATGCTGGCTGCGCTCTTGCTGTGCGGCCTGCCAGACCGGCGGCGCGCTGAGCAGGCTGCCAGGCGCAAAGCGCGCCTCGACCACCAGCCCCTCGTCGGCGTCGATGTCCTGCACCTGGAGTGTCACCAGGCCGGCGCTGCCCTCCACCGCAGCCCGGCGATCCCATACGCTCGGCTCAGCCAGCAGGCTGGTCGATGATGGGTAGCTCAGCGTCACGGTCGAGGAGGCGATCTCGTAGTCGTGCTCCTCGGGGATGGCGCGCCAGATCAGCGCATCGGCGTCGTCTAGCTGGCGGATGGCGCCTTGCACGCGGTAGGTCAGGCCGAAGCTATGGGTGGCGTCCGAGGTCGGCGGCAGATGCCACGTCACCTGCAGCGGATCGCCGGCCTGGATCTCCACCTGGCCCGGCCCGGTTCCTTGCGGCAGGACCTCCCCGTCCAGGGTGGCCTGCAGGCGGTCGATGCCGTCGATCTCGCTGAAGGCCAGGTCGCGGAAGACAAAGGTAAACGGCCCGCCCTCGAATCGAAAGTCCACCGTCTCGGTGACCAGAAGCGCGCCGTCGGGTTGCACGGCCAGATCGACGTCGAAGCGGTCGGCCGAATAGCGTTTGCCGTCGCCGCCGCACGCGCCAAGCAGCCCGGCGAGGACGCCGAGCACCAGAAGCAAGGCCAGGACTTTTCGCATCACATCATCACCTTTCACAGCGCGATTTCTAGAGCGTCCGCGCCGAACGCCTGCACGCAACCCGGCGAGGACGCCTTGTGAAAACTATTCAGAAAATCGCTCACAGATCACACGGATTGCACGGATCGGAAGACATTTCGTCGCACACATCGACCTGCAGGCCGGCCTGGCGCAGCGCCTGGCTGATGCGCTCGGCGATCTCAGCCGTCGCTCCGTAGAGGTTTGGCCTGGCCAAGTGGCCAGTACGGCGGCGGGTCATCTGTGCTGAAGCAATGTGCGATTCATGGCGGCCACGTCTCCGGGAACCCAATCGGATCGGCCAGTACCCATAGTATACGCCTAACTCTCCAGTGACGTAATGACCCAGATCATATCGGCGCATTCTTAACGAGCTGAAGGGGGGCAAGCTTTGCTCCGGCCAGCCCGCAGCGCAATACAACCAGAGATCGCCGTAGGCGCGACTCGCCAAAATTGGCGAGTCGACTAGCCAAAATTGGCCAGTCTGGCTATTGACGTGGATGCCAAGGAGGTGATAGAGTCATAGCAAGACCGGCGAGTCCGGTGAATCATCAAACTTGGAAGGTTGCACCATGAACAAGTCGATTAGCAGAGGCGTCGTAGCGCTGGCCATGATCTGCATCCTGCTCGCGCCAACAGTCAGTTGGGCGCAGCAGGCCCCCGATCGTCTGGGCAGAGCACCGGAGGGATGGAGCAGTTACTTCTCTCCCGAGTTGCACCTGTCGTTTGCTTATCCTGGGCATTGGAGGATGTTACTTCCATCAACGCAGGTGGTTCAGGAACCGCTCTCTGATGAACCCTTGCCTGGACCCTCCGCAAATCCTGAAGGATACACGGTGGCGCTGGTTCCACCTCGCGCAGATCCATCGGGCATCAGCGTGGTATACATCACCGCACAGAGCTTCGAGATCGCCATCGACGAGAGTTTAACCGACTGGTCGAGCAATCTCGATAGGCTCTGGGGGATGACGTCCCCCGAATTCGCAAACGACGCGAGGAACCGAAACATTACACGAAACGACCTGCGCAGCGCGTTTCCGTCGGAACAAGTGCTGCACTTGCAGTTAATCAGGGAAGGGCAGGCGACGAGCCAAACGGTATACATCACGCATGGCCGCTTGGTCTACCTCATCAATGCCCTGCTCGATGCAGACGGAGGTGAGCGGTTAGCGCAAGCCTCGACGACGTTGAGCCAGATTGCCTCGACAGTTCAGTTTGCGCCCGGCGCGCCGACGGATCTGAACTCGCTCTGGGGTAACAACCATCCTCGTCTGACAATTGAGCAAAACATCGAGCTCCTTGAGGGATTTGGGGGCGACGAGCCTGCCTGTGATATCGTGTGCCGTGACGCAGCGGCAATCCGTGAAATGGAATCCAGCCCAGTTGATCCGCAGGAGTATCCGCCAGACCCCGTGTTTGAACAGATGGAGAGGCAGTATCGTGAAAGGCTTGGGATTCCCACGCAAGACCGGCCACCCAACGAAGACGGCGCCGATCCGGCAGAGTTGAGGTCGCCCGACGTATCGGGCAGGCGGAAGGCGCTTCCTCCCAATTGGCTTACGCCTGTGAGACTGTCGAGTCGAGTCAATGTCGAATGTGGATCCGACCGCCATACGGGTCTCGCGGAATTCGCTCTGGACATATCAGTTGGCCCAGGGACAAACATCCGATCAGCACAGGGTGGTACGGTCGTAGTGTCAATGTGGGACACCACTGGCTATGGACATACGATCGTCGTGGGCTCAACCGTTGCTATGGCGGATGAAACCCGGACGTACTTCCACAGATATGCGCATCTCCAGGAGAGATTCGAGACTACCAATAGACCTGTTGCCCAGGGCTCCTTGTTAGGTACGAGCGGAGGATCTGGATTGCCGTTGGACCCGGTGACCGGACTTCCACGCTACCACTTGCACTTTCACATCAGCAAGGATACCTATGCACATTCTGACCCTGCCCAACCACAACCTGTCGATGGATCTGCACTGGTCGGATTCGACTCAAGACCCCAATACCCATCGCAGTACGCTACTTGTGGGTATATCGTTCCATTAAATCAGGCGGATATCTTGATCGAACCCGTTGCGTTCTGGCAGCGTGCCCGTCAAGGCGCACGGGGCCACTACTGGTTCTGCTACGGTGCGCCACATCAGTTCATCAACGAATGTGTCATGAGATCGGTACCCAACCTCGACAACGACTCTGGGCGGTGGAGTGCCGCTGGCCCGGTCGTTGATCCTGACGTACCTCGAATCGATTATCGGACTCATCACCTGGGTCCTGAAAACACAGCCACCTATCGCGTGTGGGTGTGTGGCGCAGCTTCCAGCGATACACCATGGTACGAAAACGATTCCCTGCATATCGGCAGAAACAACACATATACGCTCGATGCAGCCAATATTTCCGGGTTCAACACCGGCTGGAGTTGGTCCAGCATGAGACTGCATGGCGGCTATCCCGCCATCAGCCTGACCGGCGGGGTCAACACCATTTCGGTGTGGATGCGGGAGGATGGGATGCAATTCAACCGCATCTTGCTCCGTCGAGATCACACGAATACTCCGCCTGCGACTAGGTGTGGACCCTACTAACCACGTACAGGCATGTGCCAGATACGGTCCTACCTCACGCAAAGGCGCCAAGATCGCGAGAAGACGCCGCCTCTCTCCAAACCTGTGCGTCTTTGCGTGCGTCCAGATCGTCGGCCCTGAATGAAGTCCATTGCAGAATGGTCCGCAGAAAGTCGAGTGCGACTCAGCTATGCGCATCTTCACCTTGATCCTCGTTGCCTTGACATGCGCTCTCACACTTGTAGCTTGCAGCGTCGAGGAACTGCCTTCTCCTGTGAGGACATTGCCCGCCTCTCCACGCCCGGAAGCCACGCCGACTGCACTGGCGCCAACTCCGCCCGTGTCGCCGGTACCTCAAACGACCGCGCCAACGCCCTCAGTCACATCGGACGCACCAACAGCCACCATCTCTCCTACTTCAGAGACTTCAGGCTACTCCTCTTTTTTGGGCGAAAACGCTTACAACGTCTCTCGCTGGTTCCACCTAACCTACTGGAATGCCATCTGGACCGTAGAACCTTCCCCGGACTCCGGTTATGGGCAAGCAGAACTTAGGCTGGTACATCGGACCATTCCAGGTTGCATTCTGGGGCTGCGAGGAGGCCCGAGGGACCTGGCTTTCAGCCATTCGACAAATCTGGGCAGTCGCGACTGGGGCGTCTATGAATTGAAAACCGATAACCTTGACATTTGGTCATACACAACTTGGCCGGAGGGTTGGAAGGATACCCCTTTTTTCTTCGATCTGCGCTTTCCGTTGCATGCGGCTGACGATGTTCGCCAGGCCTGCCAGGCTGACGCGGAGGCTGTGCTGACAACGTTCCGGCCGACCGAAACGCTCACCCCCACCGCCCTGCCCGTGATGGATGCGTCTGGATACGTGACGCTGGCGCTATCCGCTGCCCCGCAGGCTGCGACGCCGTTCCAGGTGCGTTACGCGGCCGAAGCCTGGAACCTTGCCACCTACGATGTGCTGATCGAGCCTCGCGGCAGCGGCTGTTCACTCTGGCTGGCGCCGGCGCTAGATCGCAGCGACAGCGCCCCTGTCTCGGAAGAGATCGAGCTGGGCGGCTACGTTTGGGAAGTGCGCGTCCTACCTGACCCGGTCCTTGGCGGGATCGTCATCTACGAGACGAGGCTGGAGGGCGATCGAGACTATCGTTTCCATCTCTACCTCGCCTACACCGAATCAGACCAGCTCGTCACCGACTGCCGATCGCGGGCCGAGGCGGTCATCGCCACATTCCAGCCTCTCGCCGTTCCCTAGTGCTTCGTTAAGCTAGACTTTACAGTTTGTACCACGCTCGTATGTGGTTGCACAAAAACGAGAAATCCAAACTACCAGAGCACTAGTATGTCCTGGGCAGGGTGATCCGGCAAATCAGCGCAGCTTCTGGCGTGGCAACGGGCTCCCGCGTCTGCGCCAGAATTCGCAGCGTAATACGCCCAAAAATCGCTGTGGGCGCGACTCGCCAAAATTGGCGAGTCTGGCTATTGACAGCGGCGTGGAGTTCCTGCTATCATTGGGATAACACACGATACTCTCCTGTGCGACCGTTTGATGCGGTCGCCAGGGAATCAGGCGAGGAGCGTTTTTCATGACAGCACGAACAACGGTTGCTTCAGTAGCCAGTGCGATGCTTCTGCTGGGGCTGCTTACAGCCTGCGGTCCTGAGGCATTGCCATCGGGCAGCGTCTTGTCCCAAACAGAACCAGAGCCAACTGCCCAAGAAGCTGCTTCGCATAGCGCGCCCACCCTGGAAGCTTCGGTCGAACCTACTCCAGCGCTCACCGTGGACTCGCCGGACGCGGTGGATATCTTCGAAATCGCCCAAGAACAGACAGCAGCCGGCGAAGCAGTCATGACGATCCAGGTGACGCTTGGCGAAGGTGACGATCAACTACGCGTGGCAGCCAGCCAGACCACGGGAGTGTTGCTGCCGTGCTATCCCGCGGCTCCCGCCCCGGCGGGCAAACTGTACACTTGCCGGACTGGCGGCGGCTTCGACGTTGATCGGTGGATTGCTGAGTGGGGGAAGGGCAAGCAGCAACTCCTGGTCCACCAGAGTATGGGAGCGTCCGCTTGGTCCTCGGATGGCAATCGGGTAGCCTTCAGCACATGGGCCGGGCAGGATGAGCAGGGCAACATGCCGCTCAAGGTGCTCGATTTGACCACGGGTGAGGAATGGGTAGCCGGGATGATGTCGGCCCCTTACCAGATGTCCTTTACTCCCACAGACGAGTTGGTCTACCTGGCTGACGGCGCGTTGCAGGTACTTGACTTGCCAGGGACGCTTCAGGGAGACCCATTGCCGGCCAGGAGCATTCCCCTCAAGGATATTCCTCCCAATGAAGCCTATCTGCGGACGGATCCCTCAAGCGCGTCGAGCGCGGCTTGGTTTCAGGTGTCGCCCAAAGGCGACAAGGTGGCATTGCTGCGGGAGTTCAACGCCGAAGGCGGCAAGCTGAGCATTCTCGACCTGGAGAGTGGCCACGAGGTGATGGTCGCCGAGCAGATGCTCAACCTACACGGCGCTATCACCAACATCTTTGCGTGGTCGCCCGATGGCAGCACGCTGGCATTCGTCAATCTGGCCGATGGCGGCTTGATAGGAGACGCTCCTCAAATGTATTCAGAGCTGTGGCTGGTTGATGCGGACGGCGCCAACTTGCGCCAGCTTTGGCGGTCAGAACAACCCTATCTGGGCTATACGGCCTTGCGATGGCTGCCCAATGGAAAGGCCATTCTCACAGCCGCTGCCGTAGAATCTTTCAGTGATCTTGTTCAGGTTACTCACGCCCAATCCGGCCAGCGCGCCGATCTGTTCCGGGGCGGCAAGGGTATATACCTGACGGAGACAGCGCCCGGGGTGGCGACGGTCTTGATGCAGAGCGCGTTTGGGTCGGGCTTGATGGTCGATGTGGCGTCTCTTGTTTATCAGTAGCGCTGGAGTGGCGCCGCCCTAATGGTCGACTATCCATTTGGGCCAGTCCACCAACGCCACCGCCTCGTTCTCCTGCACCAAAGCGGCAAAGGCCGCGGCCGTTTCAGCCTCCAGGGGGACGAACATGCCCAGCACCAACTCACCCCAGGGCGTGGGTTGCACCGTCGGCGTGCCCAGGTAGCGCAGCGGCTGGCCGGTGACCGGGTGCGCATGGGCGTATTCGATCAAGCTGCGCTCCGGCCTGTCTCCCGCGTCCATGGCCATATCCCACAGAAGGCGGAACTGCGGCAAGCGCCGCAACTCCCGCAGCCGGTCCGCCATGGCCGGCTCGGCGCGGCGCTTGAGAGACACGCGACGGAAGAACAGCATCTGGCGCACCGCGATCTGCTCCCAGTCTGCGCCCAACCGGCTGGCGTAGCCCAGGGCCGGCTCGCAGATCACGCGCATGGTGTGGAAGCGAGCGTGTTGCCAACTGGCATCGGCTTCCAGCGTCTCCCGCGACAGGCCGACCAGCCCGGTCGCCCCCGTGTTGGCAGCCACCAGGTCGCCGAAATCGTCGTACAGAAAGGCCGGCAAGGAGAGGCTGGCCAGCAGATCGAGCTGCCGGCGCATCTCTCGCTCCCCAGCGCCAGGCTCAGCCGGGGGGCTGGCCGGCGGGTCGCTCAGGGCCAGCACCGCCAGCTCGCGCCGCTCCCAGAGCGTCAGTTGCAGCGCGTCGCCCAGCCGGGCCATTAGATCCGGGTCAGGCGCCCGTTTGCCCTGCTCGAGCTTGCGGATGATGTGAACACCCAACCCCGTGGCTTCGCCCAGCCGCTCTTGCGTCCAGGACAGCCCGTCCTCGTCGCGTCGCTCCGCTCGCAATACCGCTACCACCTGGCCAAATGACTGGTACATGGCGTTTTCTCCGTCCGATGGTTCCCTGCGCTATTTCGACCGTTCGGTTCATGCTCCGCCTCATCTCTGGCATCATCCTGTACAGGCGGACATCAGAGCGGCGTAAGGCGGATCAGACCAAACCACACCTGCTCAGCACCGGCCAGTATACGCAGGGCAGGGAGGTCTGGCAAACCAGCGCGGCTTTTGGCGTGGCAACGCCCTCCCGCGTCTGCACCAGCATTCACAGCGCAAACCGACCAGAGATCGCCGTAGGCGCAACTCGCCAAAATTGGCGAGTCTGGCTGCAGAACGGCTATCGAAAGCGAGTGCGACTCAGCTATGCGCATCCTCACTATGATCCTCGTTGCCGTGGCATCCGCTCTCACACTCATGGCTTGTAGCGTCGAGGAATTGCCTTCTCCGGTGACGACATTGCCAGCCTCTCCGCGCCCGGAAGCCACGCTGACTGCGCTGGCGCTAACTCTGCTCGTGCCGCCGTCACCTCAAACGACCGCGCCAACGCCTTCAGTCACACCGGACGCACCAGCAGCCACCGCCCCTTCTGCTTCAGAGCCTTCGGACTACTCCTCCTTTCTGGGCGATGACGCTTACAATGTCTCTCGCTGGTTTCATCTAGCCTATTCGAATGCCCTCTGGGTATCATCTCAAAAAGCCGGGGTCGAGACTTCCGAAGTCTGCGCAGGTTTGTTCAAAACGGGCTCACAGTCCATAAGACTTCGGAAGTCTCCCCAATCTATTGAGATGACACCCCTCTGGACCATAGAACCTTCCCCGGACTCCGGTTATGGCCAACCAAAATTCAGGCTGGTGCACCATTCAATTGCAGGTTGCATCCTGGGACTGCGAGGAGGCCCCAGGCACCTCGCTTTCAGCCATTCGACGAAGCTGGGCAGTCACGACTGGGGCGTCTATGAATTGAAAACCGATGACCTGGACATCTGGTCATACACAACTTGGGTAGAGGGTTGGGAGGATACACCTCTTATCTTCGATTTGCGCTTTCCATTGCATGTGGCTGACGATGTTCGCCAGACCTGCCAGGCTGACGCGGAGGCTGTGCTGGCAACGTTCCGGCCGGCTGAAACGCCCACCCCCACCCCCCTGCCCGTGGTCGATGCGTCTGGATCCGTGACGCTGGCGCTATCCGCTGCCCCGCAGGCTGCGACGCCGTTCCAGGTGCGTTACGCGGCCGACGCCTGGACCCTCGCCACCTACGATGTGCTGATCGAGCCTGGCAGCGGCGCCGGCTGTTCGCTCTGGCTGGCGCCGAGGCTGGATCGCAGCGACAGCGCCCCTGTTTTGGAAGAAATCGAGCTGGGCGGCTACGTCTGGAAAGTGCGCGTCCTCCCGGACCCGACAAATGGCGGGATCATTGTCTACGAGACGAGGCTGGATGACGATCGACTCTACCGTTTCCACCTTTACCTCGCCTACACCGAATCAGACCAACTCGTTGCCGACTGCCGATCGCGGGCCGAAGCAGTCATCGCGACGTTCGAGGCAAAGGACTGACAGTGCTGCGTTCACCTCAAAGGCGTCATAGCACTGTCAGTCCTGCCCGTCGGTCACGCACCCCTGCGACGCCGTCGCCACGCTCTTGACGTATTTGTACAGCACGCCCTGCGTGAAACGGGGCGCAGGCGCTGTCCAGCCGGCCCGCCGCTGCGCCAGCGCTTCCTCGGACAGATCGACGCTCAGCGTGTTGCCTTCGGCGTCGATGGTGATCAGATCGCCGTCCTGCACCAGGGCCAGCGCGCCGCCGCTCTGCGCCTCGGGGGTGATGTGGCCGACCACGAAACCATGCGTGCCGCCGGAGAAGCGGCCGTCGGTGATCAACGCCACGCTCTTGCCCAGCCCCGCGCCCATGATGGCCGAGGTGACGGTCAACATCTCGCGCATGCCCGGCCCGCCCCTCGGCCCCTCGTAGCGGATCACCACCACATCGCCGCGCTGCACCTGTCCCTGCTCGATGCCGGCCAGACACAGCTCCTCCGAGTCGTAGACCCGCGCCGGGCCGCTAAAGCGCGTGCCCTCCTTGCCGGTGATCTTGGCCACGGCGCCCTCGCTGGCCAGGTTGCCGTAGAGGATCTGCAGATGGCCGGTGGGCTTGATGGGGTTGGATAAAGGCCGCACGATGCGCTGGCCTTCCTTCAAATCAGGCAAATCGGCCAGGTTCTCGGCCACGGTCTTGCCGGTGACGGTCAGGCAGTCGCCGTGCAGCAGCCCCTCAGCCAGCAGCAGGCGCTGCACCGCCGGCACGCCGCCTACGTCGTGGAGATCCTCCATCACCCACGGGCCGCTGGGCTTCAGGTCGGCCAGCAGCGGGGTGCGGTCGGAGATGCGCTGGAAGTCGTCCAGGGCCAGCGGCACGCCGGCTGCGCGGGCCATGGCCAGCAGGTGCAGCACCGCGTTGGTGGAGCCGCCCAGGGCGATGGCCACGGTGATGGCGTTCTCGAAGGCGGGCCGGGTCAGG
>JAJTXO010000390.1 GCA_021463315.1 Caldilineales bacterium
GTTGTCTCACGCAAAGGCGCAAAGAGCGCAAAGGCCAGAGATTCTTGGCGACTTTGCGTGAGAATCGTGAACTACTGAGTATGGGCAGCGTGTCGGCCGCCGAAGCGATTATAGCCGGAGTCGCAGCTTCGAGCAATCTGGCGCGGTCGATTTCGGCGCAGCGGGCGGTGTCTTGGCCGCGGGATGGTTCCAGTGTATAATCTCGTTCACCGATCACCGGGTTTCGATACGCTGGCTTTGAGCGCCCTTATGTCCATCGTGTGCCCTCACCCTGCAATGGGGACTGGGGACTGGGGACTGGGCGACCGATTACCGATCACCGATTACCGATCACCGATCACCGTTCACCGTTCACCGTCATGACTCCGACCACCACCACCTTCTCCGAAGCGATTCAACAGGGCCCGCTGCTGTGCGACGGCGCTATGGGCACGCTGCTGCACGGCTATGGCGTCTCCCTGGAAGCCAGCCTGGACGCGACCAATCTCAGCCGGCCAGAGCTGGTGCTGCGCGCCCATTCCCAGTATCTGGCGGCCGGCGCTGATGTGATCGAGACCAACACCTTCGGCGCCAACCGCATCAAGCTGGAGGAGCACGATCTGGCCGGGCAGGCCAGCGAGATCAACGCCGCGGGCGCGCGGCTGGCCCGCCAGGCGGTGGCCCTATCGGGCCGCCACGCCTTCGTAGCCGGCTCCATCGGCCCGCTGGGCAAGGGCATGGCCCCCTTCGGCCCCATTTCCCACGCCAGCGCGCGCGCCGCCTTTCAGGAACAGATCGCCGCGCTGGCCGCGGGCGGGGTCGATCTGCTGCTGTTCGAGACCTTCAGCGACCTGGCCGAGATCACAGCCGGCATCGAAGCGGCCCATGCGGTGGCCCCCGACCTGCCCATCGTGTCCCAGATGACCTTCGTGGAGGAGCGGCGCACCATCGCCGGCCATTCGCCGGAGGAAGTGGCCAACGCGCTGTGCGAGCTGGGCGTGCTGGTGGGCGGCGCCAACTGCAGCGCGGGGCCTTCGCTGGTGCTGCGGGTGGCGCGGCGCATGCAGGCAGCCTGTCCCAAGCTCTTCTATGCCAGCCAGCCCAACGCCGGCTTCCCCACCCGGCAAAGTGGTCGGCTGATGTACCCCTCCAGCCCCGGCTATTTCGCCGACTTCGCCCGCCAGGCGGCCGCGGCCGGCATTCGGCTGATCGGCGGCTGCTGCGGCACCACGCCGGAGCACACAGCCGCGATGGCGGCTGCGCTGCGCGCCGCGCCGATGGATCCAGCGCTCTTGCCCCGTTTGAGCGAGATCAGCGAGGTGCAGCCGGGCGAGCCGCCGCCGCCCACCCGCCTGGCCCAGGCGCTGGGGCGCGATTTCGTCGTCACCGTGGAGATGCACCCGCCGCGCGGCATCGACGCCACCGAGATTCTGGCCAGCGCGACGCGGCTGGTGGATGCCGGCGCCATGTTTCTGAACGTCGCCGACAGTCCGCTGGCCCGTATGCGCATGAGCCCGTGGGCCGCGGCCTACCTGATCCAGCAGCAGGTGGGGGTCGAGACGGTGCTGCACTTCCCGACGCGCGGCCGCAATCTGCTGCGAGTGCAGGGCGACCTGCTGGCGGCCCACACCCTGGGCGTGCGCAACCTCTTCGTGGTCATGGGCGATCCGCCGCAGATCGGCGACTATCCCGACGCCAGCGACGCGCAGGATGTGGTGCCCTCCGGCTTGATTCGTCTCGTCAACCACAACTTGAATCAAGGGGTGGACCAGGCCGGCCAGTCCATCGGCCAACCCACCGGCTTCGTGGTCGGCGCGGCGCTGAGCATGGACGCGGCCAACCTGGCGCGCGAGATCGAGGTGCTGCACAAGAAGGTCGACGCCGGCGCTCGATTCGTGCTGACCCAGCCGGTGTTCGATGTGGCGGTGATCGAGCGTTTTCTGGAACATTTCGCCGGCCAGCCGCCGTTGCCGATCCTCATGGGGCTGCTGCCGCTGTACAACACCCGCCACGCCCGTTTCATCCACCACGAGGTGCCGGGCATCACCATTCCCGACGCGATCATGGCCCGCATCGAGGCAGCCGACCAGCGGGAGCAGGCGCGCGAGGAGGGCATCCGCATCGCGCAGGAGATCCTGCTGGCCGCGCGGCCGCTGGTGCAGGGCGTCTACATCATGCCCCCCTTCCGCCGCTACGACATCGCGGCCGAGGTGATGGCCGCGCTGCGCTGAGCCAGCAGTGCGCAGGCGCGCCCCAGAGCATTCCATGATGATATCCATCGGCCAACGCGTATGGGAAGACTTCCGAAGTCTTATGGACTGTGAGCTCGTTTTGAACAAACCTGCGCAGACTTCGGAAGTCTCGCCCCTCGGTTTTTTGAGATGCTACATTGGGGAAGACTTCCGAAGTCTTATGGACTGTGAGCTCGTTTTGAACAAACCTGCGCAGACTTCGGAAGTCTCGGCCCCGGTTTTTTGAGATGCTACGCCAACGCAGGCAGAAGGAGTTTCGATGCTATCGTTCGAAGATCAATACCTGGACGTCTTGCACAACATCGAGACGGGCATCATGAGGGTCTACCGCACGCAGCCCGATCTGGTGGACTTCGACGTAGAGAACGCGCTCAGCGCCCTGATCCGGCTGTACACCGCCGACATGCAGGGACGAACGTTCGACCCGCCCAAGCTCAATTCGCTGGCGCAGGCCGTCTACAGCTCGGTGCGCGTCATGTGCGAATGGCGGCTGGGGAGAACAAAAATCAGTCTGGGTGAGAGCGACGAGGAGCTGCCGCAGCCGGAGCCGATCCGGATCGACGAGATCATCGCCTGTCTCAAGCGCATCCGGAAGTCGGTGCAGCGCTGGAACAAGAAAGGCGGCCGGCGCGGCTATCTGACCGGTGTGGAACGGTTCATCCCGTAATGGAGGCGTGGAGTCTATGATCGTCGACCAGGCGCCTGTCGTTTCCCGTCCCCTGCGCGAGGACTCTGACTTCTGGCGCATGCGCGGCCTGCTGGTCGACACCGCGCCGCTGATCCCCATCGGTTTGAACTGGGATGTGCGCCGGCTGGACGGCAAGCGCTTCCATAAGGCTATCGTAGACCAGAATTGGCCATCCACCTGGCCGATCCAGCTCTGGGAGACCAGCGACGGCCGGCTGGCTGGCTTTGTCCTACCTGAGGGCAGCAGCGACGCCCATCTGAACGTCCACCCCGACTACCGCCATCTGGAAAGGGAGATGATCGATTGGGCCATGGCGCATCTGGCCCAGGCGACACCCGACGGCCTGCGCCTGGAGATCTACGCCTACGAGTACGACGCGCTGCGCCAACGGCTGCTGGCTGAGCGCGGCTTCGAGAAGGCCGGTGCGTGGGGCATGATCCGCTATATGCGGCTGGGACAGCGACCGTTGGCCCAGCCGGTGGTCGCCGACGGCTACACCATCCGCACCACTCAGCCCAGCGACCTGGCCGACTGCCAGCGCATCGCAGACCTGCTCAACGCCGCCTTTGGCCGGACTTTTCACAACGCCGAAGAGTACCACAACTTCTGCCGGCTGGCGCCCAGCTTTTACCCTGACCTGGACCTGGTGGCCGTGGCGCCTGACGAGACGTTCGCGGCCTACGTGGGCGTCCCCTACGACGCCATCAACCGTCGCGGCATCTTCGAGCCGGTCTGCACGCACCCCGACCACCAGCGCAAAGGGTTGGCCGGGGCGCTGATGCAAGAGGCGCTGCTGCGGCTGCGGGCTATGGGCGCCGTCGACGCCACCGTAGACACCGGCGACATGGTCCCCGCCAACCGCTTCTACGACAGCATGGGCTTCACCGAGATGTACAAGGGCTACGCATGGCAGAGGCGGCCGATCGGCGCCGCCAGCCTGGCCAGCCAGCCATGATCGCACGTGCGCCGGGCGTCTATCTGCTGCTGCTGAGCTTGCCGGCGGCCGTCGAGACGCCGATCGGCCGGCTGCGGCGTATCCATTTCGCACCGGGGCTGTATGGCTATACCGGCAGCGCGCTGGGATCGGGCGGGCTGGCAGCCCGGCTGAGACGCTACGCTGCGGGCACAGGCCGCCAGCACTGGCATATCGACTACCTGCTGCCCCACGCCCACCTGCTGGGCGCGCTGGTTCGGGAAGAGCTGCAGCGGCTGGAATGCGCGTGGGCGGCCTGGGCCAGCGTGCATGCCCAGGCCTGCATCCGCGGCTTTGGCTCCTCCGACTGCACCTGCCCCGGCCATCTGTTCCACTTCGGCCCGTCCAGCGACACGGCCTGGCTTATCGATCGGGCCCAACGCGAGCTCGCGGCCCGCTGGGTTCCCGCCTTCCGCCTTGCGCCCCCTGCCCTATGAACATCCACCTCATCGACGGCACCTACGAGCTCTTCCGCAGCTTCTATGGCCCACCGCCCAAGACCGCGCCCGATGGCCGCGAGGTGGGCGCAACCGTGGGGCTGCTGCGCAGCCTGATGGAGCTGCTGCGCAATCCGGCGGTCACGCATCTGGCCTGCGCCTTCGACCACGTGATCGAGTCGTTCCGCAACGACCTCTTCGCGGGATACAAGACCGGCGACGGGATCGAGCCCGAGCTCTTGGCACAGTTCCCGCTGGTGGAGCGCGCAGCCGCTGCGCTGGGCATCGTGGTGTGGCCGATGACGGAGCTCGAGGCCGACGACGCGCTCGCGACCGGTGCGGTGCTGTACGGCGCCGACGCGCGC
>JAJTXO010000391.1 GCA_021463315.1 Caldilineales bacterium
AGGTGACAAGGTGAGGGGTGCTCAGGATTGTCACCTTGTCACCCTGCCACCCTGTCACCCTGTCACCTTGTCACCCTGTCACCCTGTCACCCTGTCACCCTGTCATCATTGTCCGCTCAGGCTGCCGATGGGCAGATCGCCGCAGCGAGCCTGCAGCGCCTCGGGCAGCAGGCAGGGCTGCTCGGGTCGGGTTGTGGTCACGTACTCGAACATCTCGAAGTCGGGCGCGGCCAGGTCGACCAGCTTGATGATGTACATGTCCTGGATCGCGACGTGGTCTTCGGGGCGGATGTAGATATTGCCCTTGGGGCCGTCGAAATCGATCCCTTCCATGGCTGCGATCAGCGCCTCGCCGCTGGTGTCGCCGCCGCTGGCCGCCAGCGCATGCACCGCCAGCAGGGCCGCGTTCATGCCGTCGGCGTCGAACAGATCCGGCGGCTCGTTGTAGCGCGCCTTGACCTGTTCCACCAACCAGTCGTTGATCGGGTTGTCCGGCGCCTGGAACTGGTAGAGGATGCCGCTGGCCTTGCCCTGCATCTTGTCGGCCACCGGCCCGAAGATCGCGGCCATGGTGCGGTTGTCGAAGAAGGACGCGCCCATGCCCATGCTGTCCAGCACGCCGAACTCCTTGGCGGACTGGAACATGGGGATGAAACCGCCGCCGGCCCAGGTCACGATCCAGGCCTCAGCGCCGCTGTCGGCGATCTGCTCCATGTAGGGGGTGAAGTCGGCGGTGTCCAGCGGGGCGAAGATGTCATCGGCCACGAACTCGCCGCCGAAGTGGGTGCAGGCGTCCCGCGCCGAGGCTGCGCCGCCGTAGCCGAAGCTGTAGTCCGGCGCGATCTGGATGAAGGTGTCGTACTGGGTGGTCAGGTACTCGCACAGGTTGATGAAGTCCTGGTAGTTGGTGCGGCTGACGCGGAAGGTGTACTCGTTGAAGTTAGCGCCAGTGATGTCGTTGGCCGCGGCCGGGGCCACGATCAACGGCACCTGGCTCTCCTTGGCGATCTCCTGCAAGGTGGCGGTGCTGCCAGAGCTCACTGTGCCCACCAGCAGATCCACCGCGTCGCGCTCGATCAGCTCGCGGGCCAGGGTGGCGGTCAGCTCGGCGCTGCCCTTGTCATCGCGCAGCAGCACCTGCACTTCGCAGTCGCCGAACTGGTAGGAGGTGGTGGTGGCGTCGATGGCCGTGCCGGCCGCGCCCGAGGCATACTCCATGCCCAACTGGAACGAACGGTTGGTCATGACGCCGTACAGGGCCAGGGCGCCGGACATGTCGCTGATCAGGCCGATCTTGATCGGCTCGTCGCAGGTCAGCGCCACAGGCTCGCCGGCCGCGGCAGGTTCCTCAGCCGGCGCCTCGGTGGGCGCCTCAGTGGCCGCCGGCGCCTCGGTGGCCGCCGGGGCCTCGGTGGGTGCGGGCTCAGGCGCCGCGGTTGGCTCCGGCGCGGTGGTCGGCGCTTCCACAGGCGCGGTGGTCGGCGCAGCAGGAGCAGGGGTGGCGGCCGACGGACAGGCCGCCAGCACCAGACTGGCGATCACCAGGACCGCCAACACGAGAAACAGGGTACTACGCTTCATGGTCGATTCTCCTCCAAGAGAAGTAAGTTGTAGCAGCAATCTGCTGCCGCTGTGAACACAAAGGATGGGCTTGTCGGATTCATCTCAAAAAACCGGGGTCGAGACTTCCGAAGTCTGCGCAGGTTCGTTCAAAACGAGCTCACAGTCCATAAGACTTCGGAAGTCTTCTCCAATCTATTGAGATAATACGCTTGTCGCCATTGTAAACCGTATCACGCATCCGCGCCAACAAGGACGCAGAAGACAGGCTGCAATCTGGGTGCAATCACCTCCTTGGTGACCGGTGATCGGTGATCGGCTCGGTGATCAGTGATCGGTGATCGGTGATCGGTGATCGGTGACCTCTGACCTCTGACCTCTGACTTCTGACTTCTGACTTCTGACTTCTGACTTCTGACTTCTGCCCCGATCACCCTCCGATAAACGCGTGCAACAGCCGGTTGAACTCCTCCGGCTTCTCCAGGAACGGGCTGTGGCCGGCGTCGGCGATCACTTCCTCGCGGTAGCTGCCGCCGTTGGCCGCGTAGCGCTCCAGCACGGCGCGGATCTGGTCGATCATCGGCTGGGGCGGGCAGGCCTCCGCGCCGGGCCAGCCAGGCACGAAGCCCATCGCGCCCAGCGCGGCGATGTCCCAGAAGGCGTTGTTGGCCACGATGGTGTCGTCGGCGCCGCGGATCCACAGCACCGGCGGCTGGGGCGCGATATCCGCAATGCCGCTGGCGTCGAAGTAGTGGCGGCTGAAGGCGTTGACGATCCCCTTCGCGCCCGGCGCTACCGTGGGCCAGTTGGGCGAAGGGGCCATGTCGCCCGGATACCAGTCCTCGCCCACCCGCAGCGACAGCATGCTGCTGAGCAGCTCCTCCTCGCGCGCCGGCAGGAAGGGGGGCTTGACGTAGAACTGGCGCAGGACGTTGCGCGGCGAGACGGGATTGTCCAGGCCGCGGTCCTGCGCGCCCAGCGCCTTGACGAACTCCGGGTTGACGCTGCCCGCGCCGGCCGGCGCGCCGTCGTCGTAGCAGGGCGTGCCGTCCACATCCTTGCTGCCGCTGTAGCCGTAGGGCGAGACCGTGTCCACCAGAGTCAGCGACAGCACGGCAGCCGGCCGCGCGATGGCCAGCTTCATGGCCACGCCGCCGCCCATGCTGTGGCCGACCAAATGCCAGGCCGCCAGCCCCAGCGTGTCGCACATGGCCAGCACATCCTCCGCCATGTCGCCCAGGCCCAGGGTGGCGTCCACCGGCAGCGGCTCGGTGTCGCCATAGCCGCGCAGGTCAGGGGCGATGGCGCGGAAGCCTTGTCCTGAGGCCGCCGAAGGACCTGGCAAGGCCAGCATGGTCTCCTCCCAGAAGGTGGCCGAGGAGCCGTTGCCGTGGACAAACAGGACGGGGACGCCGTCGTCCGGGCCGCTGGTCAAGGCGTGGACAGCCAGGCGCGGGGTCTGGATCATCTGCGAAGTGATGCCAGGTAAGGTTGGGATTGAACTCATGGGTTTCTCCTATCAATCAAAATCTCAAACGTGTCACCCTGAGCGGGTCGGCCACGAAACTCGCATTGCCCGAGTCGCCAGCGAAGGGTCTCGGCGCTCAGGCGTCACGGGATTCTTCACTGACGTTGGCTGCGCTTAAGTTCATCGCGTGCTTGCCGCATTGGGTGCGCGTACTCCGTTGGCCGATGGACCCGTTCAGAATGACACATGTTAGCGCAGCTCGCGGCGCAGGATCTTGCCCATGCCGGAGAGCGGCAGCTCGCTGCGGAACTCGACGCTTCTGGGGGTCTTGTAGCGGGCCAGGTGAGCGGCCATGTGAGCCAGCAGCTCGTCAGCCGTGGCCGCCGCGCCCGGCTTGAGCACCACGATGGCCTTGCCCACCTCGCCCCATTTCGGGTCGGGCACGCCCACCACCGCGCACATGTGGACGGCCGGGTGCTTGTAGAGCGCAGCCTCGATCTCGGCCGGGTAGACGTTCTCGCCGCCGCTGATGAACATGTCCTTCTTGCGGTCGACGACGTAGAAATACCACTCCTCGTCATGATACACGATGTCGCCGGTGTGGAACCAGCCGTCCGCGTCCAGCACGGCCGCGTAGGCCTCTGGATTCTGCCAGTAGCCGGAGGAGCGACTGGGGCCTTTCAGCAGCATCTCGCCCGGCTGGTTCGGCCCCAGCGGCTGGTTCTCCTCGTCCACCACCCGCACATCGACGAAATAGTTGGGCCGGCCGATGCTGCCAGCCTTGCGGATGGCGTCCTCCGGCGGCAGGGCAAACAGGCCGGGGCCAAACTCGGTCATGCCGAAGCCCTGTTTGAAGCGGATGCCCTTTTCGCGCGTGTATCTTTCCACCAGCGGCACGGGCAGCGGCGCGCCGCCGCTGGTGCAAAAGCGCAGGCGGCTCAGGTCGGCCGTCTCCCAGTTGGGCGCGGTGGTCAGCATCTGGTACATGGTGGGCACGGCCGCGAAGACCGTGGCGCGGTAGTGCTGGATCAGCTCCAGCACCTGGGCCGGGTCGAACTGGCGGGTCAGCACGGTGGTGTTGCCGAAGATCACCTGCGACGACAGGTAGGTGAACAGCCCGCCGGCGTGGAAGAGCGGGAAGACGTTGACGTAGACGTCGCCGTGGGTCAGGTCGTGGATCACCGTGTTCAGCACGTTCCAGCAGATCATGCGGTGGCTGATCATCGCGCCCTTGGGCAGGCCGGTGGTGCCGCCGGTGAAGAGGAGGCAGGCGATGTCCTCTTCGGTCAAGGTGGGGCAGGTGACTGGTAGATTGGGTGATTGGTCGAGGGTGGATTGGTAGTCGTGAGAGAACGGGAGGCCGGGGCCGTCCAGATGGAGGAAATGGTTAATGGGTGAATGGGTGAATTGGTGAATGGTTAATTGGAATTGCTCGACCGCGGGCTTGAAGTCGTCGGAGAAGAGCAGCGCTTTGGGGGTGGTGAGCTCGATCAGGCCGGCCAGCTCGCGCCAGTGCAGCCGCCAGTTGAACGGAGTGTGGATCGCGCCCAGCTTGGCGCAGGCGTAGAAGAGGTCCAGGTGCTCGACGCCATCGCGCGCCAGGATGGCCACGCGGTCGCCCTTCTGCACGCCGGCCACATCCCGCAGCCAGTTGGCCAGCCGGTC
>JAJTXO010000392.1 GCA_021463315.1 Caldilineales bacterium
CCGGCGTTGTTCATCAGAGTGAACAGCAGCTTGAACTCGATGGGGGTCAGATGAATCGGCTGGTCGTTGATGCTGACCTGCTGAGCGATCACGTCTAGCCTGACCCAACCGATCTCCAACACCGCCGGCTGGCGGCGCTCCTGGATCCACAAGTTGCGGCGCAGAATCGCGTAGATGCGCGCCTGCACCTCTTTGAAAGAAAAAGGCTTGGCGATATAGTCATCCGCTCCCAACTCGAAGCCCCGCACCATGTCATCGGTGCTATCCAGGGCGGTCAGCATGATGATGGGCACGTCGGAGCGGGAGCGTATCTCACGGCAGACGCCAAAGCCATCGATCTGCGGCATCATGATATCCAGGATGACCAAATCGAACGGCTGGGCAGAGAACGCAGCCAGGGCTTCCGCGCCATCGCTGGCAACAACCACCTGATGGCCGATAGCTTCCAGCGACATACGCACCAGGTTGCGCAGCGGAGCTTCATCTTCTGCGATTAGGATCTTCGCCTGCATGGGCATGCCGTTTTCTCCTGCCTGCGTTAGGGAAAACCTCCGAAGTCCTATGGCTGTGACCTGCGAAGACTCCGGAAGTCTCGACCCCGGCTTTTCGAGATGATACTGCCAAGTGGCTAATCCAGCGGTTCGTCGTCGGCAAGAAGCTGATTCCAATGGGCGCCGTGTGCATGGCAGATGGCAATGGCCACGGCGTCTGCCACATCGTCGGGCGTCAGCACAGCGTCCAGTTTCAACAACAGCCGCACCATCTCCTGCATCTGCGGCTTGCTGGCTGCGCCGTAGCCGGCGATAGACTGCTTGACCTCGGAAGGTTTGTAGTGATAGATCGGCACCGCGGCCTGGGCAGCCGCCAGCAGGATAACGCCGCGCGCCTGGCCAACGCTCATGGCGGTGCGCACGTTCTTGCTGAAGAAAAGCTCTTCCACCGCGACCGCCTGCGGCTGATACTGGAGGATCAACTCACTCAGCCGGCGATGGATGATCAACAGGCGCTGGGGCAGGGTCAACCCAACCGGCGTGACAATGGCGCCGCATTCGACCAGCCGTAGCTCTTCGTCGAAATCCACCAGTCCATAGCCAGTGATCGCGGTTCCCGGATCGATGCCCAATACCCGCACCCTATTCCTCCAGGCTTTGCAACAGAGCCTCGCTGATCTCCAGATTGGAGTAGACGCTGGTCACATCGTCCAGGTCTTCCAGATTCTCGACCAGATTCATCACGCTGACCGCGGTCTTGTCGTCCACACTGAGCAGCGTCTTGGGCTTTCGAATCAGTTCAGCGCCTTCCACCGACAGGCCCCGCAGGCGAAAGGCATCCTGGACCATTTTAAGGTCGCTGGGATCGGTGAGAATCTCGGCCATGCCATCGCTGAACTCCACATCCTCGGCGCCGGCGTCCAGCGCAGCCTCGAAGATATCGTCCTGGCTGCTCTTGCCCACTGTCACGGTGATAGCCCCGCGCGGCTCGAATTGCCACGCCACCGAGCCGCTCTCGCCCATCGCGCCATTGCCCCGGCTGAGCGTATGGCGGATCTCAGCCACCGCCCGGTTGCGATTGTCGGTCAGCACCTCGATGTACAGCGCCACGCCGCCAGGACCGTAGCCCTCGAAGGCAGTCTCCAGTAGCTCTTCGCCTGTCTCCAGGCCAGAGCCGCGTCGGATCGCGCGATCGATGTTCTCTTTGGGCATGCTGTTGGCCTTGGCCTTGTCCACAGCCAGGCGCAGCTTGAAATTGTACTCTGGATCAGCGCCCTCGCGCGCGGCGATCTGAATCTCGCGCGCCAGTTTGGTGAACAAGGCGCCGCGCTTGGCGTCGGCCGCGCCCTTCTTGCGCTTGATAGTCGACCATTTTGAGTGTCCTGACATCGTTTCTACTCCTTGCAACGGCTTTTCGCTGCGCTTGCCGGCTGTTCTGCTGGCGGCCTCTGCCCAAAGGCAGCGGCGTTCCATTATAGCACAGGGCGTGTCATCTCAATAAACCGGGGTCGAGACTTCCGAAGTCTGCGCAGGTTTGTTCAAAACGGGCTTCACAGTCCATAAGACTTCGGAAGTCTTCCCCCTCTACTGAGATGATACCACAGGGCGCATTCAAGCCGCAACCGCGCCGCTAAGGCGAACTCTGCTGCACCGCGTCCAGGAAGGCGCGGAAAAGCGGATGCGGCCGGTTGGGCCGGCTCTTGAACTCGGGATGAAACTGGCTGCCCAGCATCCACGGGTGGTCGCGCAGCTCGGCGATCTCCACCAACCGGCCATCGGGCGATAGCCCGCTCAACGTCAGCCCGGCCTCGCTGAGCTGCTGGCGGAAGCTGTTGTTGAACTCGAAGCGGTGGCGGTGGCGCTCGCTGACCTGCGTTTGCCCATAGGCCGCAGCCGCGCGGCCGCCGGCCTGCAGCACGCAGGGATAGGCGCCCAGGCGCATGGTGCCGCCCATGTCGGCGATGTCCCGCTGGTCAGGCATCAGGTCGATGACCGGGTAGCTGGTGTGCGGGTCGAACTCGGTGCTGTTGGGACGATCCGAACCGGTGACATGGCGAGCGAACTCGATGCACATCACCTGCATGCCCAGGCAGAGTCCCAGATAGGGGGTCTGATGCTCGCGCGCATAGCGGGCGGCCACGATCTTGCCCTCGATGCCGCGATAGCCAAAGCCGCCCGGCACGACGATGCCCCCCACCGCGGCCAGCCGGTCCAGCCCCTGGCCCTGTTCCAGCTCCTCCGAGTTGATCCACTCGATATGCAGCTGACGCCCCAACGCTACCGCGGCATGGATCAGCGCCTCGCGCACGCTGATGTAGGCGTCTTGCAGCTCCACATACTTGCCCACCAGCGCCACGCGCAGCGGCCGCGCGGCGGTCTCGTCTGTCAGCAGGGCCATCTGGCGCTGCACCAAGGCGCGCCACTCGCTGAGGTCGGCCACGCGCCAGCCATAGCCCAGCCGGCTGGTGAGCCAGTTGCCCAGGCCGAATTCCTCCAGCATCAGCGGCACTTCATACAACGACCGAACCGTCTCCAGCGGCACGACGGCCTCTGGCTCGACATCGCAGAACAGCGCGATCTTATCGCGCAGCGATTTATCGACCGGGTAATCGGAGCGGCAGACGATCACATCCGGCTGCACGCCAATGCCGCGCAGCTCTGCCACGCTGTGCTGGGTGGGCTTGGTCTTCAGCTCGCTGGTCGCGCCGATGAGGGGCAGCAAGGTCACGTGGATGTAGAGCACATGGTCGCGGCCCACATCTTTGCGCATCTGGCGAATGGCCTCCAGAAAGGGCAGGCTCTCGATGTCGCCCACGGTGCCGCCCACCTCGACGATCACCACCTCCGCGTCGTTTTCCCGGCCCGCCAGCGCGATGCGCCGCTTGATCTCGTTGGTGACGTGGGGGATGACCTGGATGGTGCCGCCCAGATAGTCGCCGCGCCGCTCCTTGCGCAGCACTTCGGCGTAGATTTGACCGGAGGTGACGTTGTTGGCCCGGCTGAGATTCTCGTCGGTAAAGCGCTCGTAGTGGCCCAGGTCCAGATCGGTCTCGGCGCCGTCCTCGGTGACGAAGACCTCGCCGTGCTGGTAGGGGGACATGGTGCCGGGGTCCACGTTCAGATAGGGGTCCAGCTTCTGAATCGACACGGAGATGCCGCGGCCCTTGATCAGCCGGCCGATAGCCGCAGCCGTGACTCCTTTGCCCAGAGAACTGACCACGCCGCCGGTGATGAAAATATACTTGGTCATAGGAGGCTCCACTTGCATCCGCAAGAAATCATCAAGAGAAAAGGTGACTGCTCAACCGAAGGACTTCGGAAGTCGCCGTGCTGTGACGACTTCCGAAGTCCTTCGGTCACTAGCTGGGCCTGCGGCCAACCGTCGTGACGATTAGAAAGACTGGGGTGCAGGGCCGTGCTGAAGGCAAGTATAGCATCGCAACTCATCTTTGGTGTAAATCGCTGCTAGCCGATATTATTCGCTATGCTTTGAGCCGGCGCGAGTTAGACGTTGCTGGTGAGCCTATGCGTTGGAAACGTGACGATGCTTATGCCCCTCTGTGGCGCTGACCATGACGACCGAGAACGAGCGGGGCCACCCCAACACGCTAACTCATCTTGAATACACCCCAGTCAATCAGCCAGCGCCGTGCAGGCTGGCCAACACAGCCGGCAACAGGCTATTGCTGGTAGCCATGGCCTCGCCGGCGTGGATAGTTCGATTGCCCTGCCAGTCGCCGAAGTAGCCGCCAGCCTCAGCCAGAATGGGCGGGAAGGGGCCGCAGTCCCAGACGCTAACGATGGGGTCCAGCATGAGCTCGGCGCGGCCGGTGGCCACCAGGCTGTAGCCGTAGGCGTCGCCCAGCCCGGCGCGGTGATAGGAGGCCGCGACGATGCGCTGCCACTCGGCCGCGCGGCCATAGCGGGCAAAGCTGCCCACGTCGCTGCACGACACGTAGGCCCGGTCCAGCGTCGCCACGTCGGAAACCCGCGCCCGCCGGCCGTTCCACCAGCAGCCGCGGCCGGTGGCGGCGTAGATCATATCGTTCAGCGCGGGAAAACAGGCGACGCCGACCTCCACCACCCCTTCGATCTCCAGCCCCAGCAGCACCGCATAGAGCGGCACGCCGCGCACGAAGGCCTTGGTGCCGTCGATGGGATCGATCAGCCAGCGGTGGGTGGCGTCCTGGCTCTCCTGC
>JAJTXO010000393.1 GCA_021463315.1 Caldilineales bacterium
CTTCTACGTGGAGATCATTCGCGGCGTGCCGATGCTGGTCCTGCTCTACTACATCGTCTTCGCCGGCGCGCCAGCGATGGTCAGCGCGATCAACTTCGTCGGCGCAACCTTGCGCAACCTGGGCATCTTGCCTGGCTTGGGCGAGAGCATGGCGGAGATGGGCGTGCGCCAGATCGACTTCACCATGCGCGTGATCATCGCCCTGACCATCGGCTACAGTGCGTTTCTGGCCGAAGTCTTCCGCGCCGGCATCCAGTCCATCGAGCGCGGCCAGATGGAGGCGGCCCGCTCGCTGGGCATGACCTACGGGCAGGCCATGCGCCACGTCGTCCTGCCGCAGGCCATTCGGCGCGTGTTGCCGGCCCTGGGCAACGACTTCATCGCCATGCTCAAGGACTCGTCGCTGGTTTCGGTGATGGGTGTGGCCGACATCACCTACCAGGGCAAGGTCTACGCCGCCAGCACCTTCAAGTTCTTCGAGACCTACAACGTGGTGGGCTATCTCTATCTGGTGATGACCATCGGGCTGGCGCTGTTGGTGCGCTACCTGGAGAAGCGCACCAAGGCGGCGCCTTGAGCGATCCTCCCCCCAGGGCAGCGGCAGCTACTTTTCCGGCTCCCCCGGAATGTAGGGGATTAGCCCCTTGTGAAAAGCCTGCTCCTGGATCGAGCGTGGGGCGCGGCGTGCATCGATGATGAAGCCGTCGACGGAGATCAGCCAGGCTCTTGTGTTGTGGGCCAGGCGGCTGGGCAGCGTCCAGGTGGGATCCATTATGGTGATCTTCAAGATATCTTTGATCTGCTTGGACTTGTCGGCCACGGTGCTCTTGCTCAAGCCAAAGCCCGCCGCCAGGTCGTCAGAGCGCATATGCGGAGTCTGGCTCTTGTCGAAGAGAAAATTGACGCTGCCCACAGTCTGGACAATGGCGGCAGCCCAGGAGTTGGCCCTGCCGGCGGTCAGGGGCGACGGGCGTTTGCGTCCCAGGGTAGCCGTCATCGCGCGACACATCTGAGCATATTCGTCGTTGAGATGCTGGCTGCAAAAGGCGTCGGTCAACGCTGTGATTGCAGCGTAGTGCGGCTGGATGGCCGCGGGTACATTTTCACTTTTGCTTTTCGGCGGCATACGAGTCTCCTGTCGGGGCGTATTCAGCCCGATGATGCGTAGACAAAGACCCACGTTCCGGGGTTGTTCTGGCTGGCGTAGACGTGCGAGCTGTCCGGGAAGGGCAGTTGCGGCGTGGCCCAGTCGAAGAGCCATTTGGCATCCCGCGGGCTGAGGTTGACGCAGCCGTGGCTGCTGGGGTAGCCGAAACGGTCATGCCAGTACGCGGCGTGCAGGCCCACGTCCTTGTTGAAGTACATGATCCAGGGCACATCCTGCAGCGCGTAGAAGTCGCCTCGTTCGACCAGCCCCCCCACCATGTCGTCGGTCTGCTTCTTGATCCAGATGCGGTTCAGCCCTTTGGGTGTGAACCAGGGCGGCCGGCCGGTGGATACCAGCGTGGCGAAGACCAGGCGATCTCCTTCGTAGGCCGTCAGCGTCTGCTGCGCCAGATCGACCGCGATCCAGCGGGCGTCGGCGGGCACGCCTTCAGGCCGCTGCACCGGGTAGACGACGCGCGCGTATGCCCCGTGAACCCAGCGGTTCTCGCCGATCTGGTGCCAGAGCGCATCGCCGACCTGCTGGCTGCCCAGGTAATCGGCCGTGTCGTAGCGGCTGAGCGTGCCGAGGGGCGGGTTATCGGCCGCGGCGCCGGGCCGGGCGCGCACGTTGAGCCCCTGGGTGGCGATGTAGACCAGCGGATAGGTCAACGGCTGGGTGATGGCGATGCCGTGGAACAGCGACGGCGCGCTGCGCTGCAGCGCGTTGGCCAGCACGTAGGCCTGCTCGTCGATGCGGTACCACTGCCGGCCATTGGCCTCCACTACTTCGTCGATGCTGACCCAGGAGTCGGGCGGTAGCAGGGTGTCGATGGGCGTCATCGCGGCCGGATCGCCAGGGGAGGCATAGACGGCGACGGGCTCCTGCCAGACTCGCGCATAGTCGAACGGCAGCAGTTTGGCCTCGGCGTCAGGGCTGGGGCCAGTGGCTCCGGCCGGCATGGCTTGCAGCAGGCTAAGCAGGATCAGGCAGCATAGAAGCTTGAGCGGGGATATCGAACGGTTCATGGCGACTCACCGATGGTGCAATCTTGGGTGCGGCTCAACGGACAGCTATCACGGTAGATGGCTATCATCTCAAAAAGCCAGGGGCGAGACTCCATAGGAGTTCGGAAGTCTTCCCCATTGAGATGATACGTGCATGGCAAGAGAAGGTTCAGCCCTGGGGCAGCAGGGCGCGCAGCTCGTCGATTTGGCGCAGCACCGCGCTTTTAGCTGTGCCGCCGTAGACCGCGCGTTGCTCCACCGACTGCTCGAAGTCGAAGACCGCGGCCACGTCCTGGCCGAACTGCGGGCTGATGGCCTGGTACTCGGCCAGCGGCAGATCGCGCAGGCTGCAGCCCAGCGCCTCGCTGCGCTTGACGGCCAGGCCGGCCAGCTCATGGCTCTGGCGGAAGGGCACGCCGCGCCGCACCAGGGTGTCGGCCAGGTCGGTGGCCAGCAGCTCGTCGCTCAGAGCAGCCGCCATACGCTCGGGACGGATTTGCAGCGTCGCCAGCACGCCGGCCGCCACGGGCAGCGCGACCAGCAGCGTGTCCACGGAGTCGAACAGCGGCTCCTTGTCCTCCTGCAAGTCCTTGTTGTAGGCCGCGGGCAGTCCCTTCAACGTCACCAGCAGGCTGACCAGATTGCCGGCCAGCCGGCCAGCCTTGCCCCGCAGCAGCTCCAGCGAATCGGGGTTGCGCTTCTGCGGCATCAGGCTGCTGCCGGTGCTGAACTGCTCGGCCACCTGCACGAAGCCGAACTCGCGGCTGCTCCACAGGATCAGATCCTCGGCGAGCTGGCTCAGATGGCTGCCCAGCAGCGCGGCCCAGCTCAGAAATTCCACCACGTAGTCGCGGTCGCGCACCGCGTCGATGCTGTTGGGAATGGGGGCGTCGAAGCCCAGCTCCGCGGCCAGGGCGTGGCGATCGACGGCGAAGGGGTTGCCGGCCAGCGCGCCCGCGCCCAGCGGGCTGCGGTTCAGCCGTTGGCGCAGGTCGGCCAGCCGCTCGCGGTCCCGCTGCCAGACCCAGGCGTGGCTCAGCAGCCAGTGCGACCAGCGGATCGGCTGGGCCGGCTGGAGGTGGGTGTAGCCCGGCATCAGCGCGTCGATCTCGGCCTCGGCTCGCCCCACGGCCACTTGCAACAGATCGATCAGCAAGGCGTCCAACTCGTCCACCCGGCTGCGCAGCCACCAGCGCAGGTCGGTGGCCACCTGGTCGTTGCGGCTGCGGCCGGTGTGCAGCTTGCCGGCCACGGGGCCGATCAGCTCGCCCAGCCGCCGCTCCACCGCGGTGTGGATATCCTCGTCGCCGGGGGCGAACTGGAACTGGCCAGCGCGCCATTCCTCGGCCACCTGCTCCAGCCCAGCCAGCAGCGCGTCGCGCTCCGCCGCGGTCAGCAGGCCGGCCGCGGCGATAGCGTTGGCGTAGGCCATGCTGCCGAAGATATCCTCCAGCCACAGGCGCTGGTCGAAGGGCAGCGAATCGTTGAACTGGCGCAGCAGCGGGCTGGCGGCCTGCTCGAAGCGGCCGCCCCAGAGAGTTGACATGGCTGGGGGAGCCTCCGCTCAGCTCGGCGGGGAAAGGAGCGCGTGCAGCGCGGTCTGGTTGGTCTCAGGGTCGAAGATGGCGCGCACCGGGATCTCGAAGCCGGGCATGGCGACGCTGCGCACCTGGCCGGTCATGGCCTTGATAGTCAGCCGGTAGGAATCGGCTCCATCAGCCAGGTGATACTGTTCCAGCGTCTCGGCGTCGGGATCGATGATCCAGTATTCGCTGACGCCGTGGGCCGCGTAGTCCTCGAACTTGACGCCGCGGTCGTGTCGTTCGGTGCTCTCAGAGAGAACTTCGACCACCAGGTCGGGCGCAGGGAAGCGCATCTGGTCAGGGGTAAAGGTCGCCGCCTTGGCTGGGCCGAAGTAGCAGATGTCCGGCTCGTAGTCGTTGCGGGTCAGCGAAACCATGATCTTCTCGTAACCCACGTAGCCGAGGCTACGGGTGGTCACGAAGGCATCCATCAGCACCAGCAGGCGCTTGCCGCAGACGTTATGACGCAGCCTGACCGGCGAATGCATGATCACCTCGCCGTTGATGAATTCAGCCTTGTCTTCCTCGTCGATCTGCGCGTAGAACGCGCGTCGGCGCCGCTTCTCGTCCGCCAACACCGCGTCGATGCGACGGGCGATGAACGGCAGCCGCGGGGAATCCAGCAGTTGTTGCAGCTCTCGGTCCAGTACCAGGGTCATCGCACACCTCCATGTTCGCCCCTATTATACCGAACAATGGGCGATGCATCAACTGCACTGGCGCCACGGTTGTGCAATCCAGTGCTAACGTTGCCCTGGTGGCGTCCTTCCGTTAGCCGGGGTTTCCCTCCATGCGCATCGACGCGTTGTCATAGTGTATCAGCCGTGAGTTAACCTAGCTCGACCAACAAGTCGAAAGTAGCTCTCAATGGACAAACTTGATCCCCCGGTAGGCATCGGCTTTCTCGCGCAGACGGCTCAACAGCCGGTATTCGCCGATCCACTCGGCA
>JAJTXO010000394.1 GCA_021463315.1 Caldilineales bacterium
TTGGGGAAGACTTCCGAAGTCTTATGGACTGTGAGCTCGTTTTGAACAAACCTGCGCAGACTTCGGAAGTCTCGACCCCGGTTTTTTGAGATGATACGCTTTGCGTGAGAATCGTGAACTACTGAGACTGTCGATGACGTGGCGTTCTCCTGCCAGCGCTGCAATTGTCACTTTGGCGCGGCCGTGTACAATGCGTGGACTATGATGCCCTCTTTGATTCTTGCCTCCAGCTCCCCCCGTCGCCAGGAACTGTTGCAGCGCCTGGGCGTGCCCTTCGAGGTCGTTGTAGCCGACATCGACGAGACGCAGCAGCCGGGCGAGCCGCCTACCGCGCTGGTGCAGCGATTGGCCCGGGAAAAAGCGCTGGCCGTGGCCGCGCGTCTGGCTGGCCGCGCGGTGCTGGCCGCGGACACCATCGTGGTGCTGGAGGGCGCGGTGCTGGGCAAGCCGGTGGACGCGGAGGATGCAGCCGCCATGCTGCGCCGCCTGCGCGGCCGGCCGCACACGGTCTGGAGCGCCGTGTACGCGTTGGATTCTGCCACAGCCCGCCAGGCTGCCGCGTTGAACCAGACGCAGGTGTGGATGCGCTACTACGACGACGCGGAGATTGCCGCCTACGTGGCCAGCGGCGACCCGCTGGACAAGGCCGGCGCCTACGCCATCCAGCACAGCGGCTTTGCGCCGGTCGAGCATATCGCGGGCTGCTTCAGCGGGGTGATGGGCTTTCCTCTGGGCGATGTGGCCCAGGTGCTGCGGGCGATCGGCATCGCTGTGCCCAGGGAGGCGGCGGCAGCCTGCCAGCCCCAGTTCGGCCTATGCTGCCAGCCCAGCAACGCGATCCGGCCTTGACGGCCACCGCATAGCATGTTACACTGGGCGCGCTGGCGCCGCAGGCGTTAGCCGGCCTCCCCAGTTTCCAATCATCCCCAGCTCGCCATTTCACCGCAACAGCGCCGCGGCGCTCATACAATCCTCTATCTTCCAGGCAGGTCAACCCATGAACCGAGATCATCATCGCTGGTACAGCCCGAATCTGGGCCGCGACATGGAGCTGTTGGTGTACGGCTACAGCGGCGCGCGCGTTATTGTCTTCCCCACCTCTCAGGGGCGCTACTTCGACTGGGAGAACCAGGGCATGGTCGAGTCCATGTCTGGCTCCATCGAACGCGGCGACATTCAGCTCTATTGCGTGGACAGCGTGGACGCCGAGAGCTGGTACGCGCGCTGGAAGTGGCCGGGCGACCGGGCCTGGCGGCAGACCCAGTACGACAACTACATCACCCGCGAGGTGATCCCCTTCACCCAGCGCAACACCGACCCTTTCCTGATCGTGCTAGGGGCCAGCTTCGGCGCGTACCAGGCGGTGAACTTCGCCTTTCGTCATCCCGATCTGGTGGGCCGGGTGCTGGCTATGAACGGGCTGTACGACATCAGCGACTGGACCGATGGACACCACGACGACAACGTCTACTTCAACAACCCGGTGGAGTTCGTCAAGAACGAGCACGATTCGGCGCGGCTGGAGCAGATGCGTCACATGGACATCATCCTGACCACCAGCGAGACCGAGCCGCTGCGCGGGGCCACCGAGTACTTCTCGCAGATCCTGTGGGAGAAGAACATCTGGCACGCGCTGCGCGTTTGGCACGGCTGGGCGCACGATTGGCCCTACTGGAAGCAGATGATCGATCTCTACTTGAGCGGGTCGGATTGACGCGGAGCATCGTCAGCGTTGCCAACTTCTCGGAGCAGTTGACAACCAGTGAGGCGCCCGACACTTGACCAGCATCGCTGTCGAAGTGTCGGGCGCCTGTGCGTTATACCTGGCTGAAGCCTTGACTCCTGATCGCCGGGGAATTTGCGCTGTCCTGCATCAGCGCATCCGGCCAGTATAGCGGACCCACCCACTCGCCAGCAGAATGGCCAGCGTCAGCAGGGCCACACCGCCCGGCCAGACAGGTGAGACCACGGGTGTGGCTTTCAACTGCGTCAGCGTCACCGCGGTCGGCGCCAGCATGGTCGCGCTGACCGGCCCGTGCGGCGTGGCTATGCCGCTCAGGTCGAGGTCCACCAGCCAGTACCAATAGACCTGGCCTGGCTGCACGGCGAAGTCGTGGTAGCTGTAGACGAAGCCTTGGCTGCTGCTCGGCCCCTGCGACGGCACAGCAGCCAGCAACACCGCGCTGCTCCAGTCGTCGTCGGTCGCCCGATACAGCTCGAAGCCCGCGTTGTCGATCTCGCTCACCGTCTCCCATCTCACCAGGATCTGGTCGGCCTGGCCTGCGGCTGAGAAGTCCGCCAGGGTGACGGCCAGGGGAGAGCATGTCACCACGCACAGCTCGCCCTCATTGCCCAGCCCGTCGCTGTAGGTGTAGCGGCCGGGCTGGTTCATCTGCCGCTGGTAGATCTGGCCTGGCTGCAACAGGCCGCCGTCCCAGCCCAGCGTCGAACTGATGGGATCGAGCGCGCTCAACGGATGCAGGACGGGGTTCTCCGCCAGGTCGGCCAGCTCAGCCGGCGGCAGCAAGCCATTGACCTCGGCCCGCCACTGCACCGTCGTTCCAGCCGGCACGGTGACGCTGGCCGGCTGCGGTCCGCTGGCCGTCAGCAGAATCTCCGTCACCGTCTCCACCGCCGGCGGCTCGGTCCACGGCGTGGCCGGCACGTTGACGTGGACGATCTCGTTGACTACGGTGATCACGGGGCTGCGCCACGGTTGATAGCCCGCCGGGCTGTCCACTTGCAGATAGTACTGCCCGGGCGGGGTAAAGAAGGCGAAGTAGCCGTCGCTGCCGGTCACCTGCGGGTTGACCTGATTGTTGTACAGGTGCGCCGGCCAGGGGGTCCAGCCGCCCCACTCCGGGATCAACTGGTAGAGCGTGACGGTGACGCCGGGGATCGCGTGGGCGGTCGGGTTCTGCGGGTCGAAGCCCTGGGTCACGTCGAAGATGGTGCCGTCGGGGTCGATCAGGACCGTGCCCGTCGACGAGACGAAGTTGCCGCCGCAGTCCGCCCAGAAGACCACGTCGTGCGCGCCGCCAGTGATGGCGAAGGTGTAGCTGGGATGGCTGCCGGTTGGGTCGTAGCGCACGCCGTCGGCGATCACCCAGACGCTGCTGGGCGGCGCGGTGGTGCCGGAGGCGGGCGGGCAGTCGCAGGCGTGCAGCTTGAGGGTGGTGTTCGAGAAGCCGTAGACGCCGGGGATGCGCCAGTTTTGGCTGGAGAACTGGCCGGTGGCGTCGCGGAAGTTGAAGACCAAATGCTCACCGGCTTTGGGGCCGACCGTCGGCGTGCCCTCCCAGGAAGAGCGCTGCGGGCACCAGAAGCTCTGCGGCGGGCGCAGGATGACCGGCGAGCTGGCCGCGCTGCACTGGCCGCCGGCCGTGCATGCCTGGGCGGTCAACGTCTCCGTCGCGCTGCCGTCGTAGCTGTAGGGCACGCTGAACTCGCCTGCAGCGTTGGTCGGGAGCTGCGCCAACGGCGCGCCGTCGATGAACAGATGCACCGTTACGCTCGCTTGGGCCAGCCCGCGGATCTCCAGCGAGCCGGGGCACAGCTCGCCCGTGCCCGGCGTGACCAGGAGCGGCGCGTAGAGGGGAACTTGGGTGACAGCCTGCGCCATCAACGTGTTCAGAGCGGCGGTGTTGGTCAGCGCCTGGCCGGGCTGCGGGTTGGCATAGCGCGTGGTGAGGTCGATCATGCCAGACTGGCCGCGAGTCAGCGGCGTTTGGGTCTGCCAGGTCAGCGTCTGGCCGTTCTGGCTGAAGCTCATGGGCGGCCAATGCGTCTGGCTTTCCAGCGACAGCTCTGCCGGCAAGGTGTCGGTCACGGTCACCTCCAGCGGCGCGGCGTTCGGGTCGGGGCTGCCGTAGCGGAAGGGCAGCAGGTAGCGCTGCGTCAGGCTGCCGCCCGGTATCGCGCCCGTCACCTCCCAGACCGGCGGCAGCGCGATCTTGGCAAAGACCAGCTCTTGCACCGCGTCGTACTCGTCCGCGCCCAGGTCAGGCCCGGTGCCGGCCGGCAGCGGCCGCGCCTGGCCGTCGATGTCCACCGCCACGCCCGCGTCCACCCCCTGCTCCAGCGCGGGCGACAGGTGTGTCAGGTGGTAGCCGTCGCCGGCAAACAGCGGCTCCCCGGTCATGGATCCGGTCTGGTTGACCGTCCCCACCGTGTTGGTTCCGTTGCCATGCCACAGCGTCTGCGTCAGCGTGCCCACGCCGCCCGCGTTGACCCGCACACCGGTGGCGTTGTTGGCGATGATCGAGTTGGTCAACGCGGCCGATCCGCCGCTGGCCACGTTCAGCGCATCGCCGCCATTGCCGACGAAGGTGGTGTGAAGCAGGGTGGCCTGCGTGCCGCTGGCGATACTGACGCCGCCCACTGGGTTGTCCTGGATCACGTTGTTGCGCAGCGTCTGCGCGCCCACTCCGACCAGCCGCAGCGCGCTCTTGTTGTTCCGCACAACGTTGCGTTGGAAGGTCAACGTCGTGCTGGCGCCGCTTACGTACACTGCGTAGTCGCCCGTGTTCGAGATGCCGTTGTTGGCGAAGGTCGTGTTCTCCACGACAACGCGGCTGTTGTCGACATACAGGCCGTAGTCAGGGCTGTGGAAGTTGCAGTTGTAGCCCACCGAGCGGATCTGGCTGTGGCGGATGCGCACCTCGCCCGCCTGGACGTTG
>JAJTXO010000395.1 GCA_021463315.1 Caldilineales bacterium
GAGGCGGCAGCGCAGCAGATTGAACGCACCCTGGCGACATCCTGATCGCAAATCGACAGGGTGGTATCATCTCAATAGATTGGGGAAGACTTCCGAAGTCTCAGGTAACCCGGTTTCTCTCTGCTGGCCGCGGGCTGATTTCTGCTTCAGCCGCGGCGTGGTATAATGGCGGCGTGAACCAGACCACCACACCGCACGTGGGCATCAACGGTCAATTGCTCTCCGGCGCGCACTCTTACCGCAGCGCTGGCGTCAGCGGCTACATCCGCCAACTGCTGATCCACCTGCCCGCGGCCGCGCCCGACCTGCATATCACTGCCTTCACGCCCGACATCGATCTGGACTTGCCCACCGACCTGGAACTGCGCCGCAGCATCCGCTGGGACACGCGGCGGCCGCTGCGCCGCATCCTCTGGGAACAGGCCGCGCTGCCGCTGCTGGCCCGCCAGGCCCGGCTCGACCTGCTGCACGGCGCAGTCAACATCAACCCGGCCCTGACACCCTGCCCCACGGTGGTCACCGTCCATGATCTGAGCTTCATGCGCACTCCCCAGGCCTTTCCGCCCATGCAGCGCGCCTACCTGCAAAGCCAGGTCTGGCGCTCCGTGCGCGCGGCCCGACGGGTGATTGCCGTCTCCCAGGCCACCAAACAGGATCTGATCGAGCTCTTCAAAGCGCCGGCTGAACGCATCGACGTGGTCTACAACGGCGTCGACGCCAGCTTCAGCCCCGCGCCGGCCGCCGAGGTCGAGGCCTTTCGCCGCCGCGCGGGGCTGCCCGAGCGCTTCATCCTGCACCTGGGCACGCTGGAGCCGCGCAAGAACCTGGTGCGGCTGGTGCAGGCCTTCGCCCAGATGCGGAGTAACGACGCCGGTCAGCCAGCGGTCAAGCTGGTGCTGGCCGGCGGCCTGGGGTGGGACTACGACGCGATCTTCGCCGAAGTGGCCCGCCAGGGGCTGGAGCAGGAGGTGCTCTTCCCTGGCTACGTGGCCGACCAGGAGCTGGCCTGGTGGTACCGGGCGGCCGCGCTCTTCGTCTATCCATCGCTGTTGGAGGGCTTCGGGCTGCCGGTGCTGGAGGCCATGGCCTGCGGCGCGCCGGTGGTCACGTCGAACCGCTCCTCGCTGCCCGAGGTGGCCGGCGAGGCCGCGCTGCTGGTGGACCCCACCGCGGTGGATGCGCTGGCGGCCGCGCTGCTGCGCCTGCTGGGCGACGCGGGCCTGGCCAGCGAGCTGCGGAGCCGCGGCCTGGCGCAGGCGGCTGGCTTCCCCTGGAGCCGCACCGCGCAGGAGACGGCCGCGGTCTATCGCCGCGCGCTGGCGCCCATGGCCGGAGGCCGGCTGTGAACCGCACCTTGCGCCGCCTGATCAACGGAACCACCATCGTAGTGGACAGCGTGCTGATCGCGTTGGCCTTTCTGTTGGCCTATCTGCTGCGCTATCAGCTCCAATGGCTGCGCGAGGTGGACCCGGCCTACTACACCACCTTCATCTCCTATCTGCCCATGGCCGGCCTGCAAGGGGGGCTGACCCTGCTCTCCTTTGCGCTGAGCGGCGTCTATCGTTTCCGCCGCGGCGCCACGCTGATCGACGAGATCTACGGGGTGATCAACGGCGCGTTCACCGGCTTCGTGGTGACGGTGTTCTTCATCTTTTTCTGGCGGCCCCTGGTCTACTCTCGCCTCTTCTTCCTCTACGCCACGGTGCTGATCGTGCTCTTTTTGATCGTCGCCCGGCTGATGCGCCGCGGCGCGCTGCGCGCCCTGCGCACGCGCGGCATCGGCGTCGACCGGGTGTTGATCGTCGGCTCGGGCGAGTCTGGCCTGACCGTGATGCGCAACCTGATGGCGCAGCCGGAGCTGGGCTACGAGGTAGTGGGCTTTGTGGACGACGACCCGGAGCGTGGTTCCACCAACATCGGCCGTTTCCAGGCGCTGGGCAACACCGCCAACCTGCCCGCCTTGCTGCGCAGCCAGCAGGTGGATCAGGTGATCATCACCCTGCCCTGGCAGCAGCGTCGCCAGATTCTGGCCATCACCAGCCAGTGCAGCCGGGCCGGGGTGCGCCCGCGCATCGTGCCTGACATGTTCCAGATGAGCCTGAGCACGGTGAAGATGCAGAGCGTGGCCGGCATTCCCATGCTGACCCCCAGCGACAGCCAGCTCAGCCCCTGGGCGCGGTTTTTCAAGCGCGGCATGGATGTGCTGGGCTCGGCGCTGGGCCTGTTGCTGTTGTCGCCGCTGCTGGCCATCATCGCCCTGGCCATCCGGCTGGACAGCCCAGGCCCGGTGATCTTCAGCCAGCCGCGCGTCGGCCGCCACGGCAAGCTGTTCCAGGTCTTTAAGTTTCGCACCATGGTCAAGGATGCCGACCAGATCAAGGAACAGTTGCGCCATCTGAACGAGGCGCAAGGGCCGATGTTCAAGATCCGCGACGACCCCCGCATCACCCGCGTCGGCCGCTTCCTGCGTCGCACCAGCCTGGACGAGCTGCCGCAGTTCTGGAACTCGCTGCTGGGCGACATGAGCCTGGTAGGGCCGCGGCCGGCGCTGCCCGAGGAGGTGGCCGACTATGCCGACTGGCACCGCCAGCGGCTGGCCACCGCTCCCGGCATCACCGGTCTCTGGCAAATCAGCGGCCGCAGCGACCTGACCTTCGAGGAGATGGTGCTGCTGGACATCTACTACATCGAAAACTGGTCGCCGCTGCTGGATCTGAGCATCCTCCTGCGCACCGTGCCCCAGTTCATCGCCGGCAGCGGCGCGTATTGACGCGAGGAAAGAGGAAATAGGAAATAGGAAAGAGGAAAGAGGAAAGAGGAAATAGGAAAGAGGAGTTGTCACCCTGCGACTGGGTGACCGATCACCGATCACCGTTCACCGATTACCGAGCCGATCACCGTTCACCGATCACCGATCACCGATCACCGATCACCGATCACCGATCACCGATCACCGTTCACCGATCACCGATCACCGATCACCGATCACCGTTCACCGAGCCGTTCACCGCCCCCCGCCCCCAGGTGCCACCATGTCCCTACTAACCTCTCAGAACCGAACCGCTTGCATCGAATTCCTGCGCGATCTGGTGCGCATGCGCAGCTATTCCGGGGAGGAAGGTGAGATCGCCGGCCGCGTGGCCGACGAAATGCGCCGGCTGGGCTTTCATCAGGTCTATCGCGACCGCGCGGGCAACGTCATCGGCCGCGTCGGCAAGGGCACGCAGCGCCTGCTCTTCGACGGCCATATGGACGTGGTGGGCGTGGGCAATCTGGCCGCCTGGCAAGACGACCCCTTCAGCGGCCTGGTGCAGGATGACATGCTCTACGGCCGCGGCTCGGTGGACATGAAAAGCGGCCTGGCCGCCATGATCTACGGCGTCAAGGCGCTGCTGGACGCGGACCTCCTGCCCAAAGGGGAGATCGTGGTGGCCGCGGTCGTCCAGGAAGAGCCGGCCGAGGGAGTGGCGATCCGCTCCCTGATCGACGACGAAGGGCTGTGGCCCAGCTTTGTGGTGCTGGGTGAGCCGACCAACCTGGAGATCGCCCTGGGCCATCGCGGACGGGTCGAGCTGCTGGTCACCACCGAGGGCCGCGCCTGCCACGGCTCAACCCCCGAGCTGGGGGACAACGCGCTCTACGCCGCGTCCAAGGTGATCTTTGGCATCGAGCTGCTGGCCGGCAATCTGGGCGAAGATCCGAAGCTAGGCAAGGGCAGCATCGCGGTTACCGGCATCGACTGCCCCTCGGGCAGCCGCAACATGGTGCCCGATCACTGCGAGCTGATCATCGACCGCCGCCTGACCCTGGGCGAGACGCGCGAGCGCGCGCTGAGCGAGGTGCGCCAGATCTTGCAGCGCGAGGGGGTGCGCGGCGAGGTGAGCGTGGCCGACCGTACGACGCGCACCTACACCGGCCACATCGACCGCGGCATCGAATACTATCCCCCCTGGCTGATGCCCGAGGACTCGCCGCTGGTCAAGGCCGCTGTGCGCGGCGTGGAGCGCGCGCTGGAGCACAGGCCCAAGCTGCGGGTCTGGGGCTTCTCCACCGACGGGGCCTACACCCGCGGCGAGGCCGGCATCCCCACCATCGGGTTCGGCCCTGGCGACGACCGGCTGGCCCACACCGCCAACGAGCATGTGCGCGTCTCCGATGTGCTGCTGGCCGTGGAGGGCTACGCCCAGATTGCGCTGGAGATCTTGGGCAAACGATGATGAGTGGGCTGTCCAACGCGCTGCGCGATCGCCGGCTGTGGCTGCTTCTGGCCGCGGCGCTGGCGGCACGCCTGCTGTTGATGCCGCTGCCCGATCCGTTCGACGCAGATCTGACTACCTTCTGGCTGCCATGGATGGTCTATGGCGCGCAACACGGCCTGGCGCAGCTCTATCAGCAGGGCGAGCCGCTGGTCAACTACCCGCCGCTCTATCTGACGCTGCTGGTGGGGCTGGGCAAGCTGTATGGGCTGCTGGTTCCCAGCTTTGCGTACACGCCGCTGCAGAGCGTGTTGATCAAGCTGCCGGCAGTCGCGGCCGATCTGGGGATCGCGGTGCTGCTCTATGCGGCTGCCTGGCAGGTGGTTCAGCTCCGGGATGCTGCGGCGGGTGGGGATGCTTCGGCGGATGGAAATGCTTCGGCGGATGGAGATGCTTCGGCGGATGGAGATGCTTCGGCGGATG
>JAJTXO010000396.1 GCA_021463315.1 Caldilineales bacterium
TCCGCGCCGACGCCGCCGGGCTGCACCGCACGGTCGCTGAAGGCGTAGCTGGCGCCCTGCGCGCTGCCCGGCGCGGCGCTGGGCACGAACGCCAGCATCTGGTCGGGAGCGCTGGCGTCCGCGCCGCGGTAGAGGTTGAAGCCCGTGTTGCCGATCTCCGACGCCGTCTCCCAGGTCACCCGCACGTGGTCGCTCTGCCCAACGGCTTCGAAGGACGCCAGCGCGATGGCCAGCGGGGTGTTGGTGACGGTGAAGTCGACCGTCGCGGTCTGCGTGCCCAGCCCCGCCGCGCCGGCCTGCGAAAAGGCGCGCGCCTGCAGGGTGTGCGGGCCGGTCGCCGGCGTCCACTCCAGCGCTCCGCCGGCGAACTCGTAGGGCGGGCTGTTGTCGACCACCGGGCTGCTGTCGAAGGTGAACTGCACGCTGCCGGTGATGGCAGGGGCCACCAGGGCGCGGATCTTCAGGTTCGGCGGCAGCGTGGTCAGCTCCAGGGTGTCGCCGTTGTTCAGCGGGCCAAGGATCTGGTCGGTGTCGCCGTTGACCAGCAGAAAGCCGTTGACCACGCCGCACTCCAGCGCCCAGTTGACCGCCGCATCGAACAACGACCAGCCGTGGCCGGTGAAGCTCGCGGTTCCGGCCATGAAGCCAACCCGGCGCGCCGGCGCGTCGATGCTGGTCATGGCCGCGCCGGTCTCGTAGCCGAAGATCGTCGCCTTGCTGCTGTCGCCCGCCAGCGTGGCCGCCTGGACCGCGCTGACCGTCGGCGCGCCCCAGGAGAAGGTGGCGGCCGGATCGCTGGCTGTGATCGCTCCCGACAGCCCGGCGGTCAGCGGATGCCCGGAGGCCGCCACATCCACCACCTGCTGCGCGCTCTGAATCCCGTGCCCCGCGGCGCCGTCCACCGTCAGGCGCAGCTCGTCAAAGAGCGCGTCCTCCCAGGTGAGCACCGGAACCGCGGCGGCGGTGAACTTGAAGCCCACGTTGCCGGAGGTGACGGAGTTGGAGATGATCACCAACTGCCGGCCGGCCGCGTCGCTGGTTTGAACCAGGTTGTCATCCTGAACCGTCACCGTGTAGCCCAGCCCGCGCAGATGGTTGACCACCGCCAGGTCGTTGGGGTTCAGCAACGCCTCCAGCGAGTCGGCCACGAAGAGGAGCGACTGGGTGTAGCAGGCAGCGGCCACCGGCGCCGGCGGCGCGGAGCCGTCGTCCAGCGTGGCGTCGCTGAAGTAGACCGGCGCCTGCCAGGCGTTGTCCTGCACGCCAAACCAGGTGAACTTGGCGTCGCGCGGCCCGCCGTTGTCGTCGTCGTTGACGTGGATGTCCAGGCCAAAGGTGTAGCCATCCACCGGCTGCACGTCGATCTCGGCCAGCGGCAGGCGCACCTCCAGCACATAGCCCTCCCCCGTGCCCACCAGGCTGAACTGCGCGCCAGGCGGCACCGGGGCGGAGTTCACCCCGGCGATGATGGCGGGGTCGTTCCAGCGAAAGCCCAGCTCGAAGTCGTTGTTGCCATCGTAGCTGCTGCCGCGGCTGTGGTCGCCGTCGACCATGATCTCGATGATGTCGTCGTCGTACCAGTTGGGGCCGTCGTTGATCAGGATGTCATCGCGCGCCTCGACCAGATAGTACAGGTAGGTGTCGTCGTACAGCGCGCGCCAGTTCACCCACAGGTCTTTGTGGAACAGCGTGCCCGTGCCGACCACCAGGTTGTTCATCATGCTGTACTGGGCCGCGCCGGCCCAGGCCGCGTCCACCGCGCCATCGATCAGCGGCGCGGCCGCTGTCTTGTGGACCACCGCGGTCGTCGGGCGCGGCTGGGTTCCGGCGATGCGGCTGACCGTGCCGCTGCTGAGGCTGGCCACATACAGCTCGCCCAGCACATCCTCGCCGAAGGTGGAGGGGCTGGCGATGGCGCCGGTGGGCAGCACCGTGGTCTCGGTCAAGTTGTCGGGGGCGCCGGTCAGGGTGCGGATGGAGGGCCGGCAGTAGTCGCTGAAGAAGTAGGCGCCGGGCAGGTCGGTGAAGGCTGTGCCGCGGTAGACAAAGCCGCCGGTGATGGAGCAGTCGCTGGTGCTGTGGGTCAGCGCGTAGGCCGGCATGTCGTAGGCGCTGGCCGGCTGGCACTGGCTGTAGTCGTAGAAGTTGTAGTACTCGCTGGCCGCGTGGGTTCCCTCGAAGCAGGACCAGCCGTAGTTGAGGCCTCCCACCGTGCCGGCCGCAAAGCGGTTCACCTCCTCCCACTGGCTTTGCCCCACATCGGCAATCCAGCCGGAGCCGTCGGCCCGGTCGAAGCTGAAGCGCCACGGGTTGCGCAGCCCAAAGGCCCAGATCTCGTCGCAGCCGTTGCCCGCGCCGTTGGTAAAGGCGTTGCCCGGCGGGATGCTGTAGTTGGTTCCGCCGGCGATGGTGCAGTCTGGCCCGGTGTTGCCGGTGGCCGGCGTGTCCACGTCGATGCGCAGCAGCTTGCCCAGCAGGTCGTTGGGCCCCTGGCTGAACATCATCGGCGGAACCTGCCCGACGCTGGCCCAGTACGAGCCGCCGCCGTCGCCGGACGCGATATACAGATAGCCGTCCTGGCCGAAGTGCAGGTCGCCGGCGTTGTGGTTGCTGAAGGGCTGCTCGAACTCCATCAGAATCAGTTCACTGGCCGCGTTGGCCAGGTTTGCGTTGCCGGCGCTGCGCGTGAAGCGGGAGATGCGCGTCCGGTCCAGGTTCGCTCCCGTCGGATCATAGGTGTAGTAGACGTAGAAGTAGCCGTTGCTGACGTAGTTGGGATGAAACGCCAGCCCCAGCAGCCCCTGTTCGCCGTCGGTGGAGTCGACCCGCGACGTGATGTTGAGGTAGGGCGTCGCCAGCAAGGCGCCGTTGGCGTCGATGATGCGGATGCGGCCGGCACGTTCGACCACGAAGAGCCGCTTGTCGAAGGCGTTGGTGATCACCACCGGCTGCGCCAGTCCGCTGGCCACCGGTTGCAGGGAGATGGAGGAGGGCGGGGGCGGCGGGGTTGGCGTTGGGTCGGGGCTGCCGTTCTGCACCGTGATGGCCAGCGTGGCCGTGTTGACTCCATCGCCCAGCAGGTTGCCCTGGCCGTTGGTCGAGTTGCCCGCCGCATACATCGTCACCACGCCGTTGTTGGCCGGCGCGGTCCAGTCGAAGGTGAACTGCACCTGCCCGCCGCTGAAGAACTTGGGGTCGTTGTGGGTGATCTCGCCCGCCAGCACCTCGGTCTCGGCATCCACGGGGCTGAAGGTTCCCGCGTGGCCGCTGGTGGAGGCGTTGAAGCCCCCGGTGACGCCCGGCCCGCCGCTGACGGTCACCACGTAGCTGTGGGTCGCGCCGGCGTTCACCACAGCTGGCCCAGCGACGCTGACGGAGGGGGTCGCCGCGCCGGCCCCGTGGCAGGCGGTGCAGTTCTGCCCGGCGTTGGTGGCCGGGTTGCCGGAGAAGCCGACCCTGCCGCCGGCGCTGGCGCGGGCGGAATCGGTCTGAACAGCCACAGCTACGACGACAGCCAACAGAATCGCCAATCCAGTCAACCATTTCAACAGTCGCATGATGCCTCCACAACCAGAACAGAAAAAACGTATGCACCGGCGCGCGGTGTCAGAGGGACGCAATTTCAGTACTTCACGATTGTTGTCTCACGCAAAGGCGCAAAGACCGCAAAGGGCGGACATTCTTGGCGTTCTTGCGTTACGGCGTGCATCGCATCTATGCCGGGCGTCTCCGCGACGGCGACCGCCGGGCGATCAATCGCCCGGCTACAAAACAGCGCCCCGTGAACGGGGCTTGTCGCTGTCCACGCACGCCAGCCCGTTTCAACGGGCGCTGTTATGTAGCCGGGGAACTTCATTCCCCGGCGATCCCGGCGATGACACACCTTCACATCCATGCCAGGCGTCTCCACCGCGGCGACCGCCGGGCGATCAATCGCCCGGCTACAAAGCAGCGCCCCGTGAACGGGGCTTGCCGCTGTGACGACGCGCTAGCCCGTTTCAACGGCGACCGCCGGGCGATCAATCGCCCGGCTACAGAACGGCGCCCCGTGAACGGGGCTTGCCGCTGTCCACGCATGCCAGCCCGTTTCAACGGGCGTTGTTTTGTAGCCGGGGAACTTCATTCCCCGGCGATCCCGGCGATGACACACCTTCGCATCCATGCCAAGCGTCTCCGCCGCGGCGACCGCCGGGCGATCAATCGCCCGGCTACAAAGCAGCGCCCCGTGAACGGGGCTTGTCGCTGTCCACGCACGCCAGCCCGTTTCAACGGGCGTTGTTTTGTAGCCGGGGAATTCATTCCCCGGCGATCCCGGCGATGACACACCTTCGCATCCACGCCAAGCGTCTCCACCGCGGCGACCGCCGGGCGATCAATCGCCCGGCTACACAACAGCGCCCCGTGAACGGGGCTTGCCGCTGTCCACGCACGCCAGCCCGTTTATGAACCTTTAGGATTTGTTCCGGCAATCCGTCATTCCCGCGAAGGCGGAAATCCAGGGCTCGCTAGACTGGACACCCGTCTTCACGGGTGTGACGGCCATTACCGCACTATTTTCTTAAGTTTCATCAACGGGCGTTGTTTTGTAGCCGGGGAATTCATTCCCCGGCAATCCCGGCGATGGCACGCCTTCGCATCCATGCCGAGCGTCTCCACGGCGGCGACCGCCGGGCGATAA
>JAJTXO010000397.1 GCA_021463315.1 Caldilineales bacterium
CGCCAGGTCAGCCAGCGCCTGGCGCAGCGCCGCGCCGGTGGCCGCGCCATCCAGCAGCAGCGTCACATTGTCCGGCGCATAGCCGCCCAGCTCCGGCCGCGTCAGCAGAGCGTGCAGATCGGTCGCGTCGTTCAGCACCGTCGTCGGCAGCCGGGTGACATGCCGGTAGGTCGCGATGCCGGCGAGGAGGGCGTGGGCGGAGGCTGGCAGTTGGGTGGAATCGGCCATGGCGCTCAGCTCGGACATCGGCTCAAGGCGCGCAGCAGCGCATAGAGCGCGCCGCGCTTGCCCTGCCACTGTTCGCAGTTGGCCGCCATGACCGCGCCGGCTGGGCCGTAGCGGTTGTGCTGCAACAGCACCCAGGCCTGGTAGCGGCCCGCGCCTGCATACGCGGTGGTGTTGGGCTGGGCCGTAGGCACCAGAGCCAAGCCGACGATGTTCTCCTTGTAGGCATCGTAGGCTGTTGCCGCGTCCTTCATGTAGCTGATTTGGCTGATCTGCATGGGCCAGCGCATGCTGCCCGAGCTTTCCAGCCAGAGGCGCAGATCCACAGCCTGGATATTTGGGCCGCCCAGCACCTGCTGCACCGGAGCGCCGAAAGTCGCGTTGGGTGTGAGGGAGATGGGCAGGCTGTTGGTGATCGACAGGCTGGCGATAGGGGGCGCCTGGTCTCCGATGAAGACCAGCGTGTAGGTCATCGAGTCGTCAGAGCTGCGCACAGCCAGCAGCACCGGGGCCGGCTCGTCATCGATGGCCGCCTGAAGCTGCGCGGAGTCGGTGATGGCCTTGATGGGATTGTAGGCCTGCAGCGGCATGACCACGCGTCGGCCCACGAAGCCGCCTCGGGAGGTGACCAGATTCCACTGGTTCTCTTCATCGGTCGCCGTTGGTGTGAACTGGTAGGTGACCTCCAGGGCCAGCCGCGGGCTTGACCAGCCCACGGCCAGCTCCGCGGCCGTGGGAATGCTGGCGCCGCCATCCACGTAGAGGCTCACGGTGCCGGGCGGCGCGCAGAGCACCTGGCCCACGTAGAGCTGGCCGCTGGCTGGAACCGTCGCGGGATTCGCCGCGGCCAGCTCAGTCTCGCTGACGTTCAGCAGGTGGGCGATGCGGGCCAGGGTGTCGTCCTTGCGCACGGTATAGGTCTGGTCGTCGCATTGCTGAGGCTGGGCATGGCTGGTGACTTGCAGCGCCAGCGCCAACGCCACGGCCAGGCCGGCCGCCAGCAGCGCAGAGGAAAATGTACGTCGAATCATGGTTTACCTCCTGACAGATCGGGAAAAGCGTTGCTCAACCAACGGTGGGTTGCGATACGGCGGCCTACTCAACCAACGGTCACACAGCTATGTCGGTTTCGACTGTCGCCACCTCAGTGCCGCCGCTGGCCGTTGGCTGACGCACCCACAGCCCGCCCGCGGCCGTGCCGGCCGCCACCGCGCCGCCGCTGGATTGCACCACCGTGACTGGCGAGGTGGCTGATCCGGCGACGCGCGTCCAGGCCCCGGCCGGCAAGTTGATCTCGAACAGGCCGGTGGTCGTGCCAGCATAGAGCTTCTGGTTGCCGTCGTTGATCAGGCGCAGCACCTTGCCCATGCCGGGGTCTTTGGGCGGAGGCGGCGGCGGAGGCGGCGGAGGCGGCGAGACCGGGAGCGCGACGCCGGCCGTCGTGGCCTGGAGCTCGCCGTTCGCGATGCTGAGCTGGACCGGCCACACGCCCTGGTAGGCTGTGGCCACATAGAGCATGGTTCCCACCAGGCAGATGCTGGTGATCCAGCCAGGCTTGATCTCGTCGCCCGCGGCATTCCGCAAGGTGGGCGATTTCCAGTCCGGCGCCGCGGCCCCTCCACCGCCCAGCTTGGCGCATCGCAGGTGATCCAGCGCGGCGACCAGGCAGAAATCCTGGCCGCCGACCGTCGCCGTCATGATCTGCGAGGCAGCCAATTTCAGCTCGATGCCGCCGGGCGGCTTCCACTGCCCCCAAGCCTGTTGGTTTCCGTCGAAGCGCCACAGCGTGTAGTTGGTGCCGGCCACCAGTTGGCCGGCGACCACGGCCACGCAGCGCGGCGTCTGAGCCGCTATTGCGTTGCCCACTGGGACGGCCTGGCCGCCGGCGGCCGCGTCCCACCGGAAGATGCCCTGCTCCGTGGCGATGTAGACCAGGGCGCCATCTACGAACAGGTCGGTGACGCCTGACAGGGCATTCCCGGCGGCGGTAATCGGCTGCCATTGGTTCCAGAGCAGTTTGGGGTCCGCGCTTGCCCGCAGCCCGCTGTCCGCGCCGGCCAGCCAGCGCGTGCTGCCGCCCGCTGTCACCTGTCCGATGGCCTGGATGCCGCGCTCGGCCAGGATCCCGCGGCCGACGAAGCGGTCCTGGATGCCCTTGACGATCTCTTTTCGCCGCGCGGGCGATAGAGCAGCGAGCTGGTTCAGCGCGATGCCGGCGGCCGCGATCAGCCCCTCGGCCGCGGTCTCGAAGGAGGCGCTCCAGCCCTGAACGCAGCGATAGGAGTGCATGACGAGGCGATCAGCCAGGGCGATTCTGGCCTCAGCGTCAGCGTCCAGGTCCGCCTGGGCCGGGTCAGCCAGGTAGCTGCGGATGTCCCAGAGCGCCCGCGTCCAGATCATGCCTACATCGTAGACCGCCAGCCCCGCGGTGCTCACCTGCGGGTAGTAGTTGGGCACAGGCAGCAGACGCAGCCCGATCGTGCTGCGCGGCAAGGCCGGCGACGACTCCACGGCCGGCACAGCGACGCTCCAGCGCTGGCGCCAGATGGCGTCGGGATAGCTGGCCCGCGCCCATTGGCCGGCGCCTGGGTCAGAGCGCGCGGCCAGGGAGCGCGCCAGGTAGTTGGCGTAGCCCTCCAGCAGCGCGCGGCCGAACGGAACCGAGTCGAGGCGGCTGTCGAAGGGCGCCCGATGGAGCAGCCACATCAGGGCGTGCGCGATCTCATGGTAGATCAGCTCCGGATCCCGGCTGGGGTTGTGGACTTTGCCCCCCTCCGCGGTCAGCCCGTCGTCCGAGGCGGTTTGAAAGGTGACGGTCCCGTCGAGGGTGGCGACCGAGGGGACGAAGCCTGTGGTCAGCGCTTCGCCTCCCTGGCCGGCCTGGATCGTCAAGGGGGGCTCCTGTTTGCCAGAGGCGGTGTACCACCTGAGGAGATCGTCGGGAGCAACGCCGCATTGTTCCTGGAAGAAGCGGCGAAACCTGTGGGCATGAAAGGCGATGTTCATGCCTTCTTGATGGTGGCCAAGGGCCAGGCCGCTGGCGTTTTTCAGGCTCTGCAGAGTGAACGCGGCTTCGCGGGCATCGGCATCGGCATGGAACTTGAGCTGCGCCAGATCCTTGAGACCGGCATCGGCTGCCGTGATTTCGGCGTCGGTCATGGCTGTGCGGGTGGCGTCGAGCACCGCCCGCGAGCTGGCGTAGTAGCGCATGTCGAAGTGCATGCTCATCGGCTCGGGCCGGCCGATGATGCGGCTCTCGTCGTTGGCGCCCCCGTTTTCGGCGTTGACGAAGACGCGCCAGCCCTCATCCCTGGAGGGGGTCAGCAGCTCCACCAGATAGGCCAGGTAGTAGCGACCGGCATAGGGCAAGACCAGCAGCGCGCTGCCCTCATAGTGGGCGATGTGCGCGTCCCAGGTGGAGGATCCGGGCTCGCCCAGATCGGCCCAGGCTCCGGTCACCGCTGCCAGAGATGACGCGAAAGCCTTCGGCGCGCTGTTGGCGGCCAGCCATTCCTGCACCTGGGCCAGCGCCCGCGTCGCCTGCTGGCGTTCCCGGTCGTATTCCTGAAGCGGTAATAGAGGATAAAGGAAAATTCAGGATTCATGAGGTTTACTACAACGATGCAGGAGAAATAACAGCCATTTCAGAAGACCCAATTGCGCCTGAAGGCGAAACTTTAGAAGAATTGAAGGATGCCCTGGAATATTATTTCGCCGCATTAAAGAGACCTGTCCTGAAAAAAGATGAGATTAAATTTGCTTCGATGATAGAAGATGATTAATTTGATTAAGCTGGTTTTAAGGTGGCATGGACAAACTTGTTTATCCGCGCTTAGCTTGATTTATTGTTTTCAGCAGTCTGAAATGATAATACTAAGATGTATTCAAAGGAATACTAACAATCCAGTCGAAGCCAGCTATCCCGGCGATTTTTTTTTGTCATTTTCCAGTGTCACCAAAGCGTCCATGAGTATGTTCTCAACTGCAGCCATACTATCAAACATCTTGTTCGCAAACCACTTCTCGCGTATCTCATCCCAGAGATGTTCCACTGGATTGCATTGTGGGCTATAAGCGGGCAACCAAACCAACCGCATATTTTGAGGAATTTTCAATTCTTTGGCCTTGTGCCAACCGGCCTGATCCATAAGCATGAGAATCAAATCACCAGGATGACGAGTAGCTACTTCCTCCAGGAACATCGACATCATGCAGGCGTTTACCTCCGGCAGGATCAAAGAATCCATTGTCCCATCATGCGGGCTTACCGCTGCAAAGGCATAGGTATACTCCCTTACGACTTGCGTCGGGACATCAGGTCTCAGGCCCGAAGGCGCCCAGCACCGCCGCGGATCGCTGATTCGGCCAAACCGGCCTTCATCCTGAAACATCAACCGCACCTTTCTACCTTGCGCTGCTTGGCATTTTACTTCTTCCTGGACG